>JBCCVY010000123.1:0-9674 GCA_039194725.1 Pseudomonadota bacterium | reverse complement strand
GTTCCGCCGTGTGCTCGTCCGACCACTGTCACGTGTGTAAGACCGACCCCGGAAAATTCTCGGGCCTGACCCTAGAACATGCCGCGCCAGTTGTGATGACCGGCGGCCTGCAGCGCCTGGACCCCTGCCAGCCTGGCCGGGCGATGATCTTCATGATCCGGCTTGAACGGTGTTGCCTGAAAGGCGGCCAGCACCTGCGCGTCGAACCGATTCTCGGTTGCACCGGCGATGCACAGCGCCAGGTACCAGTCAAACGGGATCAGGGCTGGGTCATGGTGTTGCGGCATGTAGGTTGCGGTTGCAACCGGTTCGCCGTCAGAGGCCATGGTGACGGTGAAATCATCGGCCCGGGTGTAGCCGTGCCCCACACCCTCGATCCGGTCCAGCACCGGCATCTCTTCGGCTGACAGCTCGTAGACAACACCGGGGTGAGAGGTGCCGTCACGCTGCACCAGTCCGGCCTTGCCGGAGCCATCGCCGCCCGGCTTGGTGAAGCTCACGGTCCAGCCATCGGTCATGGCGACGCCGACGACACGCGCCGACGGGCAGCGCGCGATCAGGCGGGTGGAGAGGAGATTGGAGCCGTAGGCAAAGTACAGACAGGTTTGCATCATTGGGGCCTTGCCGGTGTTTCGCAGATAGTGCCATGCTGCCCGCACATTGGGCATTGGACAACAGGGAATACATACATGATCGTTGAAACTCTTGAAGGCCTTGCCGCGCAACTGCAAAGCGGCAAGACCACCTCGCGGGACCTGACAGAAGCCTGCCTGGCGCGTATCGAAGATGAGGCAGGAGAGGGTGTGCGGGCGTTTGTCTCGACCGATGCGGAGGGAGCCATCGCGACCGCCGATTTCATGGATGCGCGGCGCAGCGCGGGCAGGGCGCCATCGCCTTATGCCGGGATCCCGATATCGCTGAAGGACCTGTTCGACGTGGCCGGAGAGGTGACGGCTGCAGGATCGACCATCCTGCGCAGCAGTGAGCCGGTGTCCACGGATGCCACCTGCGTGGCGCGGCTGCGCGCGGCCGGGTTCGTGTTTGTGGGCCGCACCAACATGACCGAATTCGCCTACTCAGGTGTCGGGATCAACCCGCACCATGGCACGCCGAAATCGGTCTGGGACCGGGCCCAAGGGCGCATTCCCGGCGGCTCTTCGTCCGGTGCCGCTGTTTCGGTGGCCGACGGCATGGCATATATGGGGCTGGGCACGGACACCGGCGGATCATGCCGGATTCCGGCTGCCTTCAACGGCATCACCGGGTACAAGTCTTCAACCGGCCGCGTGCCGAGAGACGGCGTGTTTCCCCTGTCGGACACGCTGGACACGGTCGGCCCGCTGGCAAACTCGGTGCAGTGCTGCTCGACCATTGACGCCATGATGGCCGGCGACCGCACTGGCAGCCTGCTGGCGCGGGATCCGGCAACCCTGCGGTTCGGTATCCTGCAGCACGTGGCCATGGACGCCATGGACCCGGAAGTGGCGACCGCGTTTGATGCAGCGGTGAAGACACTCGGCAATGCCGGTGTGGTGTTTTCGGAAGTGCCGTTTCCGGACCTGACGGAACTGCCGAACCTGAACGCCAAGGGCGGCGTTTCGGCCGCTGAAGCCATGGATGTGCACGCCGACATGCTGGAACGCCACGGCGATGAATACCATCACATGGTGCGCACCCGCATCTTGTCCGGTCTCAATGTCACCGGGCCTGAACTGGTTGCCATTTACCGCCGTCGCAAGGAGATGATCGCCAAGTTCGCCCGTTTGTGCTGCGGCCTCGACGGTTTCGTTCTGCCGACGGTGCCGATCCTGCCGCCGCTGATCTCGGAAGTGGAACAGGATGACCGCTACGGTCCGCTGAATTTCCTTTGCCTGCGCAACACGTTCCTGGGCAACTTCCTGGATTCGTGCGCCATTTCCATTCCGATGACGGCGCGGGGCGAGGCACCTGCCGGTCTCATGATCATGCGCCTGCATGGCCAGGATACCGAGTTGTTCAACGCTGCAGCATCCGTCGAAGCGATTTTGAAGAAGGCCCTGTCATGAAAACCGAAACCATCAAGCTGATCGATCTGCGCACGGCGTGCATCAAGGCTTTGAAAGCCGCCGGTTGCGATGATGCAAATGCCGATGCGATTTCAGGCACCGTGTGCGCGGCAGAACGCGATCACTGCCACAGCCACGGCATCCTGCGCATGCCTGGTTATCTGAAATCGTTCGCCAGCGGCAAGGCCAATCCGACCGCGGCGCCGACATGGGACAAGACCGCGCCGGGTGTCATTCGCGGTGACGGCGACAACGGGTTTGCGCCCCTGTCGCTGAACATGATGTCCGGCGATGTCGGCGAGTTGGCGAAACAGCAGGGCGTCGCCTGTCTGGCGCTGACCAACATGCATCATTTTGCAGCGCTGTGGCCGGAAATGGAACTGATGACACAGCAGGGTCTGGTGGCCATGACGATGACCTCGGCATTTCCGATCGTACCGCCACCCGGCGGCGCCAGGCCGCTGTTCGGCACCAATCCGATTGCCTTCGGATGGCCGCGCGACAATGGTGAGGCGGTGATTTTTGACATGGCGACCGCTGCCAGGGCCCACGGCGAGATTCTGATGGCGGCGCGTGAAGGCAAGCAGTTGCCGCCCGGTACGATCATCGACAAGGATGGCAAACCGTCGACCGATCCGGCAGATGTGCAGGGCGGGGCAATTCTTGCTTTTGGAGGCGCCAAGGGCGCTCTGGTGTCGATGATGGTGGAACTGATGGCTGGTGCTCTGATGGGCGAGCCGTTCAGCTTTGAAACCGCGAAGAAGGTTGAGCCGGACGGTCTGGCCAACCGGGGCGGGCAGTTGATCATCGCCATCGATCCGGCTCGTTTCGGCGATGCCGGCGGATGGGCGCAGCATGCAGAAGCCCTGTTTGCCGAGATGATCAAGCAGGACGGTGTCCGCATGCCCAGTCAACGCCGTTACGAAGCGCGCCGGATGACCGAGGTCGGCGGCACCGTCGACGTCGCGTCCGACCTGCTGGAGCAGGTCAAGGCCGCTGCGGGGTAATGCGGTTTGTTCTGCATGCGGTCTGGGTGGTGGTTCTCACCCTGCTGACACAGATCGGCGGCGTGGCGTGGATCTTCACCGTCGCAATTGCGCGCCGGCTCCCGGACCGGCGCTTTGTCATGGCGTCTGTTTTTGTTGTGGTCTACGCGGCCATGTCCTTTGGTGCCGCCGGCATCGCGCCGACGTTCGGCCGCATGCCATTGCCATGTCTGGCCAGCGAGCAGGCACAACTGGCCATGCAGTCGCCTCTGTATTGTGCGCTGAACCGGCACTATGTATCGAAACCGGCATTCTACGCGGCGAAAAAGCTTGCTGCTGATCTCGACCGCCAGTTTCCCGGAACACTGACCCAGACCCTTGATGGCAGTTTTCCGTTTCTGGACGGCTTTCCCCTGCTGCCACACCTGTCGCACCATGACGGCAACAAGCTGGATATTGCCTTCTACTATGGTGACCCCAGCACCGGAGAGTACCTGCGCGGCAAGACCAGATCACCAATCGGTTATTGGGGGTTCGAGCGTCCGGAGCGGGGCGCAGATCTGTCCTGCGCCGGCCGTAGCGACATACTGACCGGCCGCTGGGACATGAGCTGGTTTCAGGTATTCAATTCTGTTGTCGTGCTGGATCGCCCGCGGACCCGCGCGGCGCTGGAATGGCTGGTGGGGCCGGACCACGGCCGCAGGGCTGGCGTGACGAAGGTGTTCATCGAACCACACCTGGCGAACTCGCTTGGCGTGAAAAGCGACATCCTGCGCTTCCAGGGTTGCCGCGCTGCCCGGCATGATGACCACATCCACTTTCAGGTGGGCAGGTAACGTCCTAGGCGGGGCCGAAATTTTCGTCGAAGAACTTCAGCCAGTTGCCGCCCATGACCTTGGCTGTTTCCTCATCCGACATGCCGGAGGCTTTCAGGCCGGCGGCTATGTTGCCGAAATCCTCATTGCCGGTGAACCAGCGTGGCTGCGGCGGGAAGCCGGCATTGTCCTTTGAGCCCTCGCCATAGTCGATCTGTTTCGACCAGCGTCCGACCCGCATCCACTCGACCACGCTGTCGGGCTGGTCCTGGCACAGGTCGGAGCCGATGCCGAGATGATCGACGCCGACCATGTCGGCGGTGCGGGCAACCATGTCGCAGAAACTTGTCACGGTGCAGTCCGACCCATCCTTGAGATGGTGTGGATAAAGCGAAAAGCCCAACATGCCGCCTGACGCAGCCAGTGCCTTCAACACGGTGTCCGACTTGTTGCGCAGGCCGTTGTGCCAGAATTTCGGGTTGGCATGGGTAATGGCGATGGGACGGGTGGAATGCTCAATGGCCTCCAGAGTGGATCGTTCAGCCGAATGCGACATGTCGACGACCAGGCCGACCCGGTTCATTTCATGCACGACCTGTTTTCCCATCCGGGTCAGGCCGGTGTCTTCGGCCTCGTAGGCGCCGGTGGCAAGCAGGGACTGGTTGTTGTAGGTCAGCTGCATGAAGCGCACACCGAGCGTGTGCAGTATCTCCACCAGTGAGATGTCGTCCTCGATCGGTGAACAGTTCTGCAGGCCAAAGAAGATGGCGGTGCGTCCCTGTTCGTGGGCGCGGCGCACGTCATCGCCCGTGGTGCCCTTGATGATCAGGTCGGGATGCTGCTCGAACCAGCGATTCCACTGTTCCAGGTTGGCAACCGTTTCGCGAAAATTCTCGTGATAGCATATGGTGACATGCACTGCGTCCACGTTGCCGGCACGCATCTGCCGGAATATCTTCTCGGAAAAGTTGCAGTACTGCAATCCGTCGATCAGCAAGCGGCAGTCCTCCAGCGCCATATTCGTCGAAGCAGCAAACTGGCAGAAAGCCCGGCGTTTGACCAGTGTGCAAAACCGCCGGAACAAGATCGCCGCCACTGCCCTGGCCAGAATCGCATATGGGGCCCATTGTCCAGTTTACCGGCGATATCCGTATTCCAGCGATATGGCCAGATTTCGGTGACTGTCTGCTAAAAAATCTATCCATATCAATGATTTAATTTTTTTCTTGCAATGAGAACAAAATGCGTACAATACTGTAGAACAAACGCGGAACAGACGGATTGTCTGGCGAGCGCCAGCGCAATATGAAATAAGGAGCATGAGTGTCATGGGGCAAGCGAACCTCAAAGTTGTGGAAGGTGGTTCAATGGACAAGCAAAAGGCTCTGGAAGCTGCACTGGGGCAGATCGAGCGGGCTTTTGGAAAAGGCTCGGTGATGAAGCTGGGCTCGAATTCGGCCATCGAGGTGGCTGCCGTTTCAACCGGCTCCATCGGCCTCGACATTGCGCTGGGTATCGGCGGTCTGCCGAGAGGGCGTGTGATCGAGATTTACGGTCCGGAATCGTCGGGCAAGACAACGCTGGCGCTGCATGTGGTGGCCGAGTGCCAGAAACGCGGCGGCATCTGCGCCTTCGTCGATGCCGAACATGCGCTCGACCCGATCTATGCCCGCAAGCTCGGCGTCGATGTGGACGAACTGCTGATTTCGCAACCGGACACCGGCGAGCAGGGACTGGAGATTGCCGACACGCTGGTGCGGTCGGGTGCCGTCGAGGTTCTGGTGATCGATTCCGTGGCCGCCCTGACGCCGCGCGCCGAACTTGAAGGCGACATGGGAGATTCGCTGCCCGGGCTGCAGGCCCGCCTGATGAGCCAGGCGCTGCGCAAGCTGACCGGTTCGATCTCCAAGACCAACTGCATGGTGGTGTTCATCAACCAGATTCGCATGAAGATCGGGGTGATGTTCGGCAACCCCGAAACCACCACGGGCGGCAACGCGCTCAAGTTCTACTCATCGGTGCGCCTTGATATTCGCCGCATCGGCGCGATCAAGGATCGTGACGAGGTGGTTGGCAACCAGACCCGGGTCAAGGTTGTGAAAAACAAGGTTGCCCCGCCGTTCCGGCAGGTCGAGTTCGACATCATGTACGGCGAGGGCATATCCAAGGTGGGTGAGTTGCTCGATCTCGGTGTCACCGGCGGGATTGTCGAGAAGTCCGGCTCCTGGTTCTCCTATAATGGTGAGCGGGTTGGCCAGGGCCGCGAGAACGCCAAAAACTTCCTGCGCGACAATCCCGATATTGCCGCAACCATTGAAGCGGCGATCCGGGAAAATGCCGGGCTCATCGCCGACCGGATCACCGATCCTGACAGCGTCAAGGTCGATGCGGACGGGGTCATCGAGGACGACCTGCCGCTGGCTGCCGGCGGCGAGGACAAATAATTCTGGACAGTTTGCAGTCCGATCCCTGCCGAACTGCGTTAACTGCCATGTGAGTGAGGTTTAGTTTCAGGTTGTCGCCTGAATTGGGTGACCGGTGCCAGGATTTGAGTTCCCCCCCAAACCCCTGACGCTCATCCGGTCCGGTCACGCAGGATACTGACGCCCCTTCAGATCCTGCCTTCAAACGCCTTCCCGACCACCGGGAAGGCGTTTGTGTGTCTTGAAACGCGCCACAAAGCCCCCAACCGCCAAGGGATTTATGGACATCATCGACGGTGCGGGTATAAATGCGCCCTTAAAACAGTCATCCAGTTCACAACGGGTTTCAACTCCATGTCAGGCGTCAACGAAATACGCTCCACCTTCCTCGACTACTTCGTGAAAAACGATCACGAGGAAGTGGCCTCGTCGTCACTTGTGCCGCACAATGATCCGACGCTGATGTTCACCAACGCCGGCATGGTGCAGTTCAAGAACGTCTTCACCGGACTTGAGAAACGCCCTTACAGCCGGGCCGTGACATCGCAGAAGTGCGTGCGCGCAGGCGGCAAGCACAACGACCTGGACAATGTCGGCTACACAGCGCGCCACCACACGTTCTTTGAGATGCTGGGCAACTTCTCGTTCGGCGATTATTTCAAGGAACACGCCATCGAACTGGCGTGGAACCTGGTCACCAAGGAGTACGGGCTGGATGCCAAACGGCTTCTGGTCACGGTGTATCACACTGACGACGAAGCGTTCGACCTGTGGCAACGCATCGCCGGCCTGAGCGACGACAAGATCATCCGGATTCCAACCCATGACAATTTCTGGGCCATGGGCGATACCGGGCCGTGCGGTCCATGCTCGGAAATCTTCTACGACCACGGCGACCACATCCCGGGCGGACCGCCCGGATCACCGGACGAGGACGGCGACAGGTTTATTGAAATCTGGAACCTGGTGTTCATGCAGTACGAACAGGTCACCGTCGACGATCGGCAGGACCTGCCGCGCCCTTCGATCGATACGGGCATGGGGCTTGAACGCATTTCCGCGTTGCTGCAGGGCAGCCATGACAATTACGAGACCGACCTGTTCAGGGCCCTGATTGCCGCAATTGTGGAAGAGACGGGGGTCGAGGCAACGGGCGACAACAAGGCGTCGAACCGGGTCATCGCCGATCACCTGCGCGCCACATCGTTCCTGATTGCCGACGGTGTGCTGCCGTCCAATGAAGGCCGCGGTTATGTGTTGCGGCGCATTATGCGCCGGGCCATGCGCCATGCCGAATTGCTGGGGGTCAGGGAGCCGCTGATGTGGAAGCTCGTGCCCGCGTTGCAGCGGGAGATGGCACAGGCGTTTCCGGAACTGACGCGGGCAGGGGATCTGATCACCGAGACCCTGCGGTTGGAGGAAACCCGCTTCCGCAAGACACTGGAGCGTGGGCTGAAGATGCTGGACGACGAATCTGCCGACCTCACCGCGGGTGACCAGTTGTCGGGCGATGTCGCGTTCAAGCTTTATGATACGTATGGCTTTCCGCTCGACCTGACTGAAGACGCGTTGCGCGCCCGTGAGATTTCTGTGGATACGGATGCCTTCAACACGGCCATGGAAAAGCAGAAGGCCGATGCACGCAAGGCATGGGCCGGGTCCGGCGACACCAACACCGATGCGGTCTGGTTTGACGTGCGCGACAAGACCGGCGCCACCGATTTTCTCGGTTATGAGACCGAGGCCGCTGAAGGGGTCATATCTGCGCTCGTGACAAGCGATGGCAAGATGCTGGAAACGGCTGGCAAAGGAGACAATGTCTCCATCATCGTCAACCAGACCCCGTTTTATGGTGAAAGCGGCGGCCAGACCGGCGACCGCGGCGTCATGAAGTCCGCCGGAGGTGCGCGGATGACCATAACCGATACGCAGAAGCGGCTCGGCGACTTGTTTGTGCACAGCGCAACGATCGAGGACGGTGAGGTCGCCGTGGGCGATGCCGTGGAGATGCTCGTCGATCATCAGCGGCGCACGGGCAACCGTATCCATCATTCCGCCACTCATCTGGTGCACGAGGCACTGCGTCAGGTGCTGGGCAACCATGTGGTGCAGAAGGGATCGCTGGTCGAGCCGGACCGGTTCCGGTTCGACTTCGCGCACCCGAAGTCGCTCTCCGACGGCGAACTTGAACAGGTCGAGCAGATCGCCAACCAGGTGGTCATGCAGAACGATCCTGTCTCGACTCGCCTGATGAGTGTGGACGAGGCCATCGAGCAGGGCGCGATGGCGTTGTTCGGCGAGAAATACGGTGACGAAGTCCGGGTCGTGTCCATGGGCGAACAGCCCGGCGGCGGCAACAAGCAGGTCTATTCGATGGAGCTGTGCGGCGGTACCCATGTCGGGCGCACCGGTGACATCGGCCTGGTCAGGGTGGTCTCAGAGGCTGCGTCTGCGGCCGGTGTCCGCCGCATCGAGGCGCTCGCCGGCGATGCGGCGCGGCGGCACCTTGAAAACCGTGACCGGCAGGTGTCGCGCATAGCCGGCCTGCTGAAATCCGCTCCCGACGAGGTGGAGACGCGGATTGCTGCGCTGGTCGAGGAACGCAAAACCCTTGAGCGTGAACTGGCCGATGTGAAGAAGAAGCTCGCCATGGGTGGCGGCGCCGCGGGCGGCGGCGCGGTTGAAGAGGTCGGCGGCGTGAAGCTGCTGGCGCGAGTGCTGGACGGTTTGAACCCGAAAGACCTGCGCGGGGCCATAGACGACGGCAAGGCGCAGGTCGGCTCAGGCGTTGTCGCCCTGATCGCCGTCAATGACGGCAAGGCGGCTGTCGGGGTGGGCGTCACGGACGACCTGAAGGACAAAATGAATGCCGTCGAGCTGGTCAAGGCCGGTGTCGAGGCGGTTGGTGGCAAGGGCGGCGGCGGCCGCCCGGACATGGCCCAGGGCGGCGGTCCGGACGCCAGCAAGGCGGATGCCGCACTTGCGGCCATTCGTGAAGCCCTGCCCGGGTAGACAGTGACGGAAAGATCCAAGATGGTTTTTGTCGGTTTGATGAGCACCGGCTGTGAGCGTCATGCCCCAGCCGTGTTGTGGAAGCTTTTGTTTGATTGCCATTGATGCGAGAAGAAACGTGACCGACAGTCTGACGATCCGCGAGACCACAGCGGAAGATGCCGGGCAGATCCAGGCACTCTACTCGCAGGCGTTTCCCGAAGAGGAATTGAGGCCCGTCGTCTCTGCGCTTCTCAAGGAGGCGGCTGGCGTTGTGTCGCTGGCCGGGTTTGACGGAGACGAGTTGGTTGCACACGTCCTGTTTAGCGCAAGCGGCATCGGAGGAAACCAAGGCGGCGCTCTGCTTGCCCCTCTGGCGGTGAAACCGTCGCACCAGCGTCAGGGTGTCGGCAG
>JBCCVY010000122.1:0-9734 GCA_039194725.1 Pseudomonadota bacterium | reverse complement strand
TGCGGGAGGATATTCTGCGTCTGACAAGGCGAAAGGGCGCAGGAAACCTGAAGGTTTTCAAGCCCTTTCAACGCAGTCAGGGGCACAATAGACCCCGCCCTTCGGGTTTGAGCCAAAACACCCGCCTGAAGGCGAAAAATGCTCGACAAGGCACAAAGCCTTGCCTTGCACTGTTTCACCGTCATTCGAATGTTTTGGTTCAAACAGAATTGCATAAGATTAATGGGTCCTGACCCTAGAGCCTTTTTGGCCTAAAGCCCCTCGACAATGACAAACTGGCCTTCGGCTGCACCGGCGCGCGTGTCGCGGGCGGCCGTGTACTCCGGCGAGTTGTAGAAGGTGCGCGCAGCGTCCATGTCCGGGAACTGCAGGATCACGACCCGGCGGGTTTCGTCATCACCCTCGACGGTTTCAGTGACGCCGCCGCGGGCAAGGTAGGTGCCGCCATACTTGGCGATCGCGGCAGGCGCCGCTGCTTTATAGAGTTCGTACTGGTCGGCATCGGTTACATCCATGCGTACAACGATATAGGCAGCCATGTGGGCGTCTCCTTTTTGGGGCTTGGCCCGCTGTCGTAGGGTCTCCTAGACAGCGAACTTTGCTGGATCGACATTGGCACCGCATATCACGGCGCAGATTTTTTCATCGTCTTTCGGTCTGTAAACTCCACCGAGCAGGGCAGCCAGCACGGTTGCGCCGCCGGGCTCGGTCATAATGCGATGATTGTGCCAAAGCCACATCTGGGCGTCTTCGATGGCCTGGTCAGACACCAGCAGGCAGTCGTCGACATGATGGCTGGCGATTTCAAAGGCGAGCTGTCCGATTTCCGATGCTCCCAGCGAATCCGCCGCAACACCCGACACATCGACCTTCACTGGGTGGCCTGCAGCCCGGGCGGCATGCAGTGCGGTGCAGGTTTCCGGCTCCACGGAGATGATGTTGGCACGGTCGCCGTACCAGGCGGCAACCCCGCCAATCAGTCCGCCGCCGCCTACGGCGATCAGAACAGTGTCGAGATCGGGACACTGGTCTTCCAGCTCAAGACCGAGGGTTCCCTGGCCGGCAAGCGTTGGCTCAGCATTGTAGGCATGAACCGACACCGCGCCGGTGCGCTCGATATGCGCATCACACAAGGCAAGCGCCTCGGCGTAGTTGGCGCCGTCCTGTACGACCTCGGCACCATAGGACTTGATGCGCGCGACCTTGGCCGGCGCGGAAATGGACGGCACGAAGATGTGCGCCTCAAGCCCGAGGCTTTCAGCGACATGGGCGACGGCGGCCCCGTGATTTCCACCGGACGCCGCGGCGACGCCAGCAGCTTTCGCGGCTTCATTGCCGATCAGCGAGTTGAATGCGCCACGCGCCTTGAATGAGCCCGAATACTGCAGGCACTCCAGTTTTAGGGTAACCGGCTGGTCGATGCCCGGCAGGGCTACCTGCATGACCGGGGTGCGGCAGATGCGCGGCGCAATGCGCGCGTAGGCGAGTTCGATGTCTGTCCGGGTGATCATTTGGCGAAGTGAGGCTGGATGGTGATTGTTACGGCTGCGTGGAGAAGCCAGTGTCATAGTGGCTCTTTTGCGCGCGCGCGGCAACCAGTGCGTTGCGCATCAGGATCGCGACCGTGACCGGACCGACGCCGCCTGGAACCGGCGTGATCCAGCCGGCGGTATCAAGACAGGCATCGAAATCCACATCGCCGACAGTTTTTGTCTCACCGTCCACCTCGACCTGATTGATGCCGATGTCGATCAGGGCGGCGCCCGGCTTGATCATGTCCGCGGTCACCAGCTTCGGCTTGCCGACCGCCACAAACACCGCATCTGCGCGCCGCGCATGCATGGCGACCGAGCGGGTCATGTGGTGGCACACGGTGACCGTGGCGCCTTCTGCCATCAGCAGGAACGCGATCGGTTTGCCGACAATTTCGGAATGGCCGATGACGACGGCCTCCAGACCCTCGAGTTTCAGGCCCGTTCGGCGCAACAGTTCAACCGAGGCCATGGCCGTGCACGGCCCGAGCGACAGGTCGCGATAGACAATGTTTCCGATGGAGGCGGGATGCATGCCTTCGACGTCCTTCATCGGATGGATGGCGGTCTGCAGGGCGCGCATGTTGAACTGTTCAGGCACCGGGCGCTGCAGGATGAGGCCGGTGACCCGCGGGTCGGTGTTGCAGGCATTGATGGCTGCGGTCAGCTCTTCGGCGCTGATCGACGCAGGAAAGTTGCGCTCTTCAAACTCGATGCCGGCCCGGTCCGCCACCCGTGCCTGGTTGCGCACATAAAGCGCCGCTTCGGGCACATCGCCGATGGTCATGGACACCAGCTTGACCGGCCACCCGGCACGGGCCAGCTCCTCGACGCTGGAACGGACCCCGGTCAGGATTTCATCTGCAACGGGTTTGCCGCGCAGGACATTGTGCGGGTGGGCTGTAGCGGTTGAGGCCAGGGCGGTCATGAAGGTTCCCGTCAAAAATCAGTTGGTTCGTGCGTGGACGTTAGGCGCGCCAAGCGCATGCCGCTTGCTCGTGAGCGTCATGCATTGATCTGCATGCGAAGGCCGCGCGCGTCGAACTCCGGTATAGCGGGAAACGTCAGGTGATTGCCTGCGGCAATACGCCGTGCCGACCAGCAGCAGGCACAGGCATCCAGGATGTCGTCATCCGCAGCCTGGGATTTCTTCCATGGTGGATGCTGCAGCCAGTCGAGCGGGAATCCGCCGGCTTTCAGAAGCGAGCGTCGCAGCCGGGCGCCATCTGCGGTCTTCTTGCCATGCTGCAGTGGCTGACCGTTGTTCATGGCGCAGAATGCCACCTCAGGGTGCACTTCGAAGATCCGCGATTGCAGCGCTGGAGTGATGGCGGCATCGATCTCGCGCATCTTCGGAAACAGCATGAAGGCCTGCTTGGAGAACTTGCTGCCCAGCACGCGGGCATTGATTTCGCAGGCCGTGCGATAGTCGTCGGTCATCACCGCTTCGCGACACGGGACCGGAAACACCGACGAGCGGCGCGGGCCGATATAGCGGCGCGCTTCAGCCTCGCAGGAACGGGCGCTGGTGGCGGGAAACCCGATTGGCATGTCCACGCCGATGTGGTCGGCACCTGTGTCCAGCGCAGCGCGGATGTCGGGGATGATGCTGGCAGTGGCGGCAGCTTTGGTATCGCCGGACCACGACACCATGACCCAGCCGGCCTTGCAGCCGTCCAGCCCGAGGAAAAGCGTGTCAGGCATTTGTGGATCGAACCTGGGTAATGTTGCCGGTATGCGGCGGCTGATCGATCAGGTCGTTCCACGCGGCCAGGTCAAGCTCGTCATTGGCGGACAGGGCAGTTGCCTCAACCACCCGAAACGCGGTGTTGCCGGCATGCAGCAACGCGTCCCTGGGCGACGATTTCAGGATACGCGCAGCAAACACGCCGGCGAACAGGTCGCCGGTGCCGTGCGGCGGGTCCGAAAACACCAGGGTTTCATGCAGCGTTGCGGACCGGGGCTCAACCAGAAGATTGCCGATGCCGAGGGTGTCGGGAAAGGCGGATGTGACCACGGCCGTGTCTGCGCCGAGCGAGCGTGCCGAATGCACCAGAGAGGTGTTGTCACGGCTTGTATCGCCGGTCAGCACATCAAGCTCATAGCGGTTCGGCATGACGATGTCGGCCAGCGGCAACAGCAGGGTCCTGAGTGCGGCAACAACCTCGTCTGCCACATAGGTGCCGTATGAGTCAGCACACACCGGATCGACCAGCACCTGGAACTGCTGGCGGGCATCCTGCAGGCGCCTGATAAAGTCAGCGGTTGCTGCGACCTGCTCCGCGTCGCGGAAATATCCGGTCATCACAAGGTCAATCTCGCGGCGCCATTCGGGCCGTTCGAAGCTTGCCAGCAGGTCGGTGATGCTCTGTGCCGACGTGACCATGCCCGGCGGCCTGCCGTGACCGGGATGGTGCGCCCAGGTCACAGTTGGCACTTCCCACACGTCGATGCCCAGCCGGCGCGCCGCAAAAGCCGACGCCGTGTTGCCGATGTAGCCACGTGAAATGCGCGAGGAAATGGAGACGATGGCCATGGGTTTTTGCGAACTCGGACACTGCCAGGAAATGTTTAGGAGCGGCAGTATGTCTGAACCGCTGCCGGGTGGCTAGATGGCTGGATCAATCCACCCTTGTTATTGTGCGCTGCAATATATTATGAACGGCGCACGGAAAGTTCAGGCAGGGGAATCGCTTACATGACTGTCAGGCCGCGCCGCAGTGTGCTGTATATGCCGGGGTCCAACACCCGGGCGCTGGAGAAAGCCAGATCGCTGGCCGCAGACGCGCTCATTCTGGACCTGGAAGACGCCGTTGCGCCATCCGCCAAGCGGGATGCGCGCGGCTTTGTGTGTGATGCGGTGAAGACCGGTGGCTATGGCAGGCGCGAACTGATCATCCGCATCAATTCACTGACCTCCGAGTGGGGCATGGACGATCTTGCAGCAGCGGTCGAGGCAGGCCCGGATGCCATCCTGGTGCCGAAAGTGTCGACACCGTTCGATATCGCGACTGTTGACAAGGCCATGGCGGATGCGCCGGAAACCATATCCATCTGGGCCATGATGGAAACTCCTCTGGCCATGTTGAATGCGCGCGAGATTGCCTCTGCCACCACCGAGTATTCCCGTTTTGAGTGCATGGTGATGGGGACCAATGATCTGGCCAAGGAAACCGGCGCCGGGCTTGAAGGCGACCGTGTCGCCATGCTGCCATGGCTGATGACCTGCTTGGCGGCGGCGCGCGCGTACGGGCTGTCGATCATTGATGGCGTCTACAATGATTTCAGGAACGAGGCAGGCTGTGCAACCGAATGCGGGCAGGGCCGGCTGATCGGCATGGACGGCAAGACCCTGATCCATCCTGGCCAGATCGCGCCGGCCAATGCGGCGTTTGCACCGTCGCCGGAGCAGGTCGCTGCGGCAAACAACATCATTGCGGCGTTTGCCTTGCCGGAAAATGCCGGCCTGGGCGCCATCAATCTCAATGGCCGCATGGTCGAGCTTTTACACTGTGAAATCGCGAAAAAGACGGTTGCCATGAGCGAGGCGATCTCGGCCCTGGAGGCAACATCATGAGCACGACGTCAGGCAAGACCACGGCCGGCAACTTCTTTGAGGACTTTTCCGTCGGACAGATCATCCGGCATGCGGTGCCGCGTACGGTGGGTGACGGCGAGCGTGCCCTATACACCGGGCTCCACGGCACGCGCTGCGCAGTACAGTCGTCAGATGCCTTCGCGAAGATGATCGGTTACAGCCAGGCGCCGCTGGACGACATGCTGGTGTTCCACATCGTGTTCGGCAAGACCGTACCCGACATCTCCCTCAATGCCGTCGCCAACCTGGGATATGCCGACTGCCGTTTCCTGAAGCCGGTGTTTGCCGGCGACACGCTGCACTCGCAGTCGGAAGTCATCGGCGTGAAGCAGAATTCAAACGGCAAGACCGGCGTGGTCTATGTCCGCTCGACCGGCATGAACCAGCATGGCGAAGCGGTGCTGGAGTTCGTGCGCTGGGTGATGGTGCGCAAACGCGATGCGGCATCTGCCGCACCGGAGCCGGTGGTGCCGGATCTGGCGGACCACGTGTCGCCGGCCGGCCTGGGTGCAGCGTGCCCGACGATTGATCCGTCGAAGTGGGACACCGGCCTGTCCGGCTCGGCTTATTTCTTCGATGACTACCAGGCCGGCGAGCGCATCGACCATGTGGACGGCATGACGGTGGAGGAAGCCGAACATATGCTTGCGACGCGGCTCTACCAGAACACGGCCAAAGTGCATTTCAACCAGTTCACCGAGGGTCAGGGCCGATTTGGCCGCAGGCTGATCTATGGCGGACAAGTGATTTCGCTTGCCCGGGCGCTGTCGTTCAACGGGCTGGCCAATGCGTTTCATATCGCTGCGATCAACGGTGGCGCGCATGTGGCGCCGCTGTTTGCCGGTGAGACGGTGTTCTGCTGGTCAGAGGTTCGCGACACGGCGCGGCTGGATGGCCGCGAAGATGTCGGCGCCTTGCGGTTGCGCACCGTCGCCACCAAGGATGCACCATGCAGGTCGTTCCCGGAGACCGGCGACGATGGTGTTATTCTGGATCTCGACTACTGGGCGTTGATGCCGGTCAGACCGTCCTGAAGGCACTCCAGGCCATAATGGGATGTGCTGACACGGTGTGGAATTATGCCGCGTCCGCATTGCGCATGTTGCGTTGCACATAGTATGACAGGACCGATCCTGCCCAGACGATACCACCGGGGACATTCCGAATGGCGAATTCACCAATGAAAGAGCGGCCGCTCTCTCCGCATCTGAGCATCTACAAGCCGATGCTCACCATGATGATGTCGATTGTGCACCGTATCACCGGCATGGGGCTGTATTTCGGCATGGCGTTGTTTGTTTGGTGGCTGTTTTCAGCAGCCCATTCGCAAAGCTATTTCGACTTCGTGCAGGGCTTCATCGGTTCATGGTTCGGGCGCTTGGTGCTGTTCGGCTTCACCTGGGCACTGGTGCACCATGCACTGGGCGGGCTGCGGCACCTGCTGTGGGATACCGGGCGCGGCTTTGATCTGGTCAGGATCGAATGGATGGCGCGGGCAACCATCGCCGGATCTGTCACTTTGACGCTGCTGATCTGGATCGCAGCCTATGCGGCGAGGTAAGCGGTGATGAGCATGAGAACGCCATTGAGCAAGGTGCGCGGCCTGGGATCGGCCAAGTCCGGCACGGAGCATTTCTGGCATCAGCGGCTGACGGCAGTTGCCAACATTCCACTGGTGATCTTCCTGACCTGGTTCTGCGTTTCCAAGGTGGGAGCCGATCGCGCGGAAATGGCTCAAGCCCTGTCCAATCCGCTGGTGGCGCTGATGCTGGTGTTCACCATCATCTCGATCACCTGGCACATGCGGCTCGGCATGCAGGTTGTGATTGAGGATTACATTCATAGCGAAGGCGGCAAGCTGATCTGCCTGCTCGGCAACACCTTCTTCTCGCTGGCGGTGGCCCTGACCGGCCTGTTCGCCGTACTCAAGATTTCCTTCGGAGGCTGACCGGCACATGGCTGCGACGAACGCATACCAATTCATCGACCACCAGTTTGACGTGGTCGTCGTCGGTGCCGGCGGTGCCGGATTGCGCGCCACCCTTGGCATGGCCGAGCAGGGTCTCAGGACGGCCTGCATATCCAAGGTGTTCCCGACCCGGTCGCACACCGTGGCGGCGCAGGGCGGCATTGCCGCCAGCCTGCACAATATGGGTCCTGATCACTGGCAGTGGCACATGTACGACACGGTGAAGGGGTCCGACTGGCTCGGCGACACCGACGCCATGGAGTACCTGGCACGCGAGGCTCCGGCGGCGGTTTATGAACTTGAGCACTATGGCGTGCCGTTCAGCCGGACAGAAGAAGGCAAGATCTACCAGCGCCCGTTCGGCGGGCATATGCAGAATTTTGGCGACGGACCGCCGGTGCAGCGCACGTGCGCGGCGGCGGACCGGACCGGGCATGCCATCCTGCACACGCTGTACGGGCAGAGCCTGAAAAACCATGCCGAGTTCTTCATCGAGTATTTCGCCATCGACCTGATCATGTCGGACGACGGCGTGTGCACCGGGGTTGTGGCGTGGAACCTGGAAGACGGCAGCGTGCACCGGTTCGCCGCCAAGATGGTGGTGCTGGCGACCGGCGGTTACGGCCGGTCTTACTTTTCCGCCACCTCTGCCCACACCTGCACCGGGGACGGCAACGGCATGGCGG
Source organism: Pseudomonadota bacterium (assembly GCA_039194725.1). GTDB lineage: Bacteria > Pseudomonadota > Alphaproteobacteria > Rhizobiales > Aestuariivirgaceae > Anderseniella. The sequence continues at coordinate 1,949 of JBCCVY010000122.1, read as the reverse complement.
TGCGTGCCGGCCTGCCGCTGCAGGACATGGAATTCGTGCAGTTCCATCCGACCGGGATTTACGGCGCCGGCTGCCTGATCACCGAAGGCGCGCGCGGTGAAGGCGGTTACCTGACCAATTCCGAAGGCGAACGGTTCATGGAACGCTATGCGCCCAACGCCAAGGACCTGGCGTCGCGCGATGTGGTGTCGCGCTGCATGACCATGGAGATTCGCGAAGGCCGCGGCGTCGGGAAGGACAAGGACCACATTCACCTGCACCTGGATCATCTTGACCCGGCCGTCCTGCACGAGCGCCTGCCCGGCATTTCCGAGAGTGCGAAGATTTTCGCAGGCGTTGACCTGACCCGTGAGCCGATCCCGGTGCTGCCGACCGTGCACTACAACATGGGTGGCATACCGACCAACTACTGGGGCGAGGTTCTCAATCCGACCAAGAAGGACCCGGATGCCATCCAGCCGGGCCTGATGGCGGTCGGCGAGGCAGGCTGTGCATCGGTGCACGGCGCCAATCGCCTGGGCTCGAACTCGCTGATCGATCTTGTGGTGTTTGGCCGTGCGGCGGCCATCCGGGCCGGCAAGGTTGTCGACCGGGAGAGTTCGGTGCCGGCCATCAATGAAGCAGCCGTCGACGGGATCATGAGCCGCTTCGACGCCCTGCGCCATGCATCAGGCAGCGTGCCGACCGCGAACCTGCGCCTGGAAATGCAGCGTGCCATGCAAGAAGACGCGGCGGTGTTCCGCACCCAGGAGACCCTGGCGCAAGGCTGCAAGCGGCTGGATGACGCCTGGACGAAAATGTCCGACCTGAAAGTGACCGACCGGTCGATGATCTGGAACTCCGACCTAGTCGAAACACTGGAGTTGGAGAACCTGATGGCGAGCGCCATCACCACTGTGTATTCGGCCGAAGCACGCAAGGAGAGCCGCGGTGCCCATGCGCGCGAGGATTTCAAATCGGGTCCCTATGACGGGCGTGACGACAAGAACTGGCGCAAGCACACGCTGTCGTGGGTCGATGACAAAGGCAAGGTGAAGCTGGACTACCGTCCGGTGCATACCGAGCCGCTGACAAAACCTGCCGAGGGCGGCATTGACCCGAAGAAGATCGCGCCCAAAGCGCGGGTGTACTAAGGCGACGGGATAGGAAAGACATGGTTGAACTCGTACTCCCAAAAAACTCCAGGGTCGGCGACGGCAAGGTGTGGCCGAAACCGCAAGGTGCAAACCGCACCCGTGAGTTCAAAGTGTATCGCTGGAGCCCGGACGATGACGCCAATCCGCAGATCGACACCTACACCATCGACCTGGACGACTGCGGGCCGATGGTTCTCGACGCGCTGATCAAGATCAAGAACGAGATTGATCCGACGCTGACCTTCCGACGCTCGTGTCGCGAAGGCATTTGCGGGTCATGCGCCATGAACATTGACGGCACCAACACGCTTGCCTGCACCCGCGGCATCGACGAGGTGGATGGCGATATCCACATCTATCCGCTGCCGCACATGCCGGTTGTCAAGGACCTGGTGCCGGATCTGTCACGGTTTTACGCGCAGCACCGTTCAATTGAACCGTGGCTCAAAACCGAGACGCCGCAACCCAGGACTGAATGGAAGCAGTCGCACGAGGACCGCGAAAAGCTCGACGGGCTGTACGAATGCATCCTGTGCGCGTGCTGCTCGACCTCGTGCCCGTCCTACTGGTGGAACGGCGACCGCTATCTCGGGCCGGCCATCCTGCTGCAGGCATACCGGTGGCTGATTGATTCACGTGACGAGGCCACCGGCGAACGGCTCGACAACCTGGAAGACCCGTTCCGGCTGTACCGGTGCCACACCATCATGAACTGCTCCAAGGCGTGCCCGAAGGGGTTGAACCCGGCTAAGGCGATCGCCGAGATCAAGAAGATGATGGTCGAACGACGGGTGTGACCGAACGTTATATCGA
>JBCCVY010000121.1:0-9736 GCA_039194725.1 Pseudomonadota bacterium | reverse complement strand
CGCGGGTGTATCTCGTGCGAATGGCGGTTTTCACCATTCTAATCTGCATCGGCGCAGCCGTTCTGTTTCCCAACATTCAGATAGCCTTCATGGCCAATCCCGGCCTTAACGGCCTCATCATCGTGGTCCTGCTGCTCGGCATCGCCTACACGTTTCGCATGGTGTTCCGGTTGTGGCCGGAGGTGAACTGGGTCAACAGCTTCAGAATTGCAAATCCGGGCCTGGAAATTCCGCACATCCCGCGGCTGCTGGCGCCCATGGCAGCCCAGCTTCGCGACCGTGAGGGCCTGACTATTCTGTCACCGATCACCTTGCGCTCATTGCTCGACTCTCTGGCATCGCGCCTTGATGAAGCCCGTGACATTTCACGCTACATGATCGGCTTGCTGATTTTCTTAGGCCTGCTGGGCACGTTCTGGGGCCTGTTGCAGACCGTGTCTGCAGTCGGAGAGACCATCCGGACCCTTAACATCTCAACCGCCCAGTCCGGCACCGTGTTTGAAGAGCTCAAGGCCGGCCTGGAGGCGCCGCTTGCCGGCATGGGAACGTCATTTTCATCATCCCTGTTCGGCCTCGCCGGCTCACTGGTCCTCGGCTTTCTCGAGCTGCAGGCGTCACAGGCGCAGAACCGGTTCTACAACGATCTCGAAGACTGGCTCGCCACACTGACCGATATTGACGCCGGCGAGTATGCCAGCACCGTTGATCTGCCGCCGCATATTCAGGCCGAAATGTCGACGCTTCGCTCCGGCATGGACCGCATCAACCGGACACTCGAAACAGCCGTGCAGTCCAATGGCGCTGGACCGCAAAGCGCAGAATCCATGGAGCAGCTTGCCGGCGCGGTGCACGGGCTCGTGCAGCAGATGCGCGAAGAGCAGAAGGTGGTGCGCCAGTGGGCTCAGCAGCAGTCTGAGCAAAGTGCCGAGATCAAACGCATGCTGGCCCGTGTCGGTGCGCCTCCGGGTCGAGGCCGGAGTTAGGCCGTGGCGGGTCTCGGCAGAGGACGCAGGCGTGGCCAGGACGGTTCCGGCTTTTACTGGCCCGGCTTCGTGGATGCCATGGCGCAACTGCTGTTGGTCATCACGTTTCTGTTGTCGGTGTTCATGATTACCCAGTTCCTGCAGGCGCGGGAAATCTCCGGCCAGGACAGTGCGCTGTCAAGGTTGCGGTCTGAGATCAGCGAGCTGACCGAACTGCTCGCGCTGGAAAAGTCGTCCAAGGCCGAAATAGAAACCACTCTTGCCGCCCTCACCGACGACCTCAAGTCTGCCCGCGACGAGACCAGCCAGCTGCAGGGCGTTGTTGATACCTTCAGGTCGCAAGGCAACGAGGCCGGCAACCAGTTGTCGGCACTGCAGCAAAGGCTCGAAGGCGAAAAGAAGGTGTCCTCAGAGGCACTGGCGCGGGTGGAGTTGCTGAACCAGCAGATAGCAGCCCTTCGCCGGCAGATCGGTGCCTTGAATGACGCGCTCGAAGCGGCCGAGAAACAGGACCAGGAAAGCCGCTCGCAGATCGTCGACCTTGGCCGCCGTCTGAACGTCGCGCTGGCACAGCGGGTACAGGAACTGAACCGGTTCAGGTCGGAGTTCTTCGGCCGTCTGCGCCGCATTCTGGCCAACCGTGACGACATCAGGGTGGTCGGCGACCGTTTCGTGTTCCAGTCCGAAGTCCTGTTCGGCAAGGCCGAGGCCGCGCTGTCACCGACCGGCCAGCAGGAAATTGCCAAGCTGGCTGTGGCCATGCAGCAACTGGTGCGTGAAATCCCGGACGACCTCAACTGGGTTCTGCAGGTCGACGGTCATACTGACGATGACCCGATCAACACGCCGCAATTCCCGTCAAACTGGGTATTGTCGTCGGCCCGTGCCATTGCCGTTGTCGAAGAACTCGCCCAACAGGGCATCCCGCCCCAGCATCTGGTTGCGGCCGGATTTGGCGAGTTTCAGCCGATAGATCCGGGCATCACAGAAGAGGCCAAGACCCGCAATCGCCGCATCGAACTGAAACTCACCACCAGGTGACAGCAAGGCTCTCACCAGCCCGAACTGTTAGTTGAACGGGCTGTTGCAGCGCCGCGTATTGCCGTCGTAGTCGGTCCAGGTGTTGGTACGTACCTTGTATGACCGGTATTTCCTGCGGCACCAGTCTTCGTGATCGTCGCCGCCTTCTGCATAGTCCGGCTCGTCATAATCGTCATCGTCATAAAAGTCGTAGTCGTCTTCGTAGAAGTCGCCATAGTCCCAGAACGGCTGCGCATAGTAAAAACCGTTGTGGAAATGATTGAAACCGCGGCGCCTCTTGCGAAACCTCCTCAGCCGGCGCTTCTTCTTCTTGCCCACCTGCACAATGTGCGCCCCGCCGCTGAACGCCTTGACCGCGAGCAACTGCTGTGCGGCAATCGGCGCCGCTTGGGACGGTGCACTGATCATCAATCCGGCAATTCCGGCCAGCAACGCTGAAACGGTTTTTCTGATCGTCAATTCGATGTCCTCCAATTGGGCTTGTCCGGTATCCACAAGACAGCGGTTGCCGTTCGCCATGCGTTTGCAAAACACTAACCCGGCAAAATGGCATTGTCACGCAACGTAAGTTGTGCGGTTAACAGCGCAAACCGGCCCGCATGGAGTTCGCCCATCAAGGCGGATGTTTCACAACCGGAGACTGGCCGGCAATGTTGCGAACCCAGTAGGACTGTATCAGGCCAAACGCCAGCACTCCGGCGGCCAGCAACTCCAGTAACAAAATGGCGGTAAATGAATTCAGGTTCCTGAACAGCTGGAACTCGATCTCCAGCAATCCCAGGATCACGATAAACGACAGCACTGCATACCAGGCCAGCCGATCGAGCCCTGCCAGGGAAATGCGCAGGATGATGATCCATGCCAGCAGCAGGCAAAACCCCAGGAACAGCCGCGCCGACGGATTTGAAACATCACTGACAATCAGGGTGGCAAGCGAATAGTAGGACGGATTGTAGGTCGCAAACACCAGGAAGCAGGCCAGCAGAAACCGTCCAGCCACCCCCCACCAGGGCAGTTTTCGGCGGACAACGGCGTGGCTTGGAAAACTCATGACGCTCCGTCGAGGATGGACAGGAAGGCAATCCGCTTGATTTCGGAAACGGCAGCATCGAGCGCAACCCGCCTCTGGGCCTTGATCTGCCAGGCAGCGAACGGCAGCCTGGATTGTCCGTCAAGCTTGTTCAGCGCCTGCAGCGCCTGCTCCAGCTTGCCCGCCGCAACCAGCACCGTCACTTGCTCAATGGTCGCCTGGCGCTGTTGTGCAGATGTCTTGATCCCGACGATGGACGTTATGCTGGAGGCCGCCTGGCCGAGCAGTTGCCCGGGTCCGTATCCGTAGATTTCCGATATGATGTCCGCATACGAGGTCGTCACGTCCTCCACACTGGGTATGCCTGTTTCAGCGCCCGGCAGGATTTCGTCCAACAGCTTGCCGATTTCCGGATGATCGCCAACCATCTTGTAGGTCACTGCGAGTTCGGTGCTGAACGGTTCAGATCCGCGCGCCGCTGACGAAAGATACTGGATCGAAGACAGCATCGTTGCCTTGTCCGGTGCAGCAGGCGCAGCACCGATTCCAGCCTTGGCCATTACGGCGCGCGCGGAATTCGCCAACGGGCCTCCATTGCGTTCAACACTGATGATGTATGCCAGTGAAGCCGATGCGACGATAAGTGCCAGGACCGATATGAATCGGGTTACATTGCCTTCTGTCAGCCATCGTCGCGGCTTGCCGGATGCCGGCGCTGCTGCCGCTGTCACCGTGACCTCACCTGGTGCTGAATCGACCGATTCGCTGTTGCCGGCAGTTTTCCTGGTGTCGGACACAGGTTTGTCTTCAGCCAACGCCGGGCTGTTCGCCGCTTGTGCTGCGGTTTTCTCCTTCGCATCGCTCTGTTTACGCGCTGTTTGTTCCCGCCGCTTCTTGGCGGCCGGCTTCCTGACTGACTTTCCGGATTTCTCGGTCATTGTCCCGATCCTTGATATGTCGCAATGATGACGTTCCACAGATCATTCAGCGAGGCTCTGGTACGCTCGATCAACCCGCCGCTCTCACTGGCTTTTTCGATGATCGTGCTGTCACGGCGGGCAAGCCGGCCAGGTTTGAACTGCCCCGTTGCCGATGAAACGATCATGATGTCGTCGCACACCGTATTGATGCCGGATGCCAGCGACACGCCCAGCACACTGTTCGTGGAATAGGTGCTCACAGCAAACCTGTCACCGGCGGTCGCAGCAACCGCGGCATCAGTCAGTTCCATAAACCGTACATCTCCGGCATTGTCGGGAAGCTGAACTTCATCGGCCGGTTCAACCGGCAAGGCGGCAAGCGCCAATGTTCCGGACGCCAAGCCGGACATCATGGCGGGCACCGAGCTATCGGAAACCGTCAACCTCCCATCGAAACCATGCGCGCCAAGCAGCGCCCGCAGGATTGCAGCCGTGTCTCCCGTGGCGGCGATCCGTGTCGGTTGCGGCAGCAGCGCCAGATCACCAATCTGCCTGCTGGCAGCCGTATCGCGGACCACCAGTGCTGCACACACCTGGAGACCGGAAGCTGCACTGCTGATAGTATCCGGCAACGGTTTCGCGGCAGCCAGTTCCGCTTGGCTCAAAAGCCCGATTGAAGACTTGTCCGCAGCGACTTGTTCAAGCAGAGAAGTGCCGGACGAAACCGCAATTTTTGGCCTGAACAATGCGCCTTCGGACTGCTGCTGTTCCTCAAACCACGAGGTAAACCAGGGCGCGCCGGCGTCTGCGACATGGACGGTGTTCAGTGTTGCAAGCGTAGTTGCTGTATCCTGGCTCTGCGCCTGTGAAGCCAGCAGGCAAGATGCCAATACGGCTGCGCCCGCCCTCCGCCAACCGGTGAAGCGCGGTGCACCAGCGCTCATTGCCGCCCCGACCCGAAAATCCTGCGCGTCTCGATCGACCTGGCCTTTTGTTGCACACAACACTTGCTTGATTGCTCTCATGAGTTCGTGCCTTTCAGTCGGATGGCGGTCCCGATCGCCGACATCTTCAGTCTGCGCTGCCCGCTGTCATCGACACCACGCACCAACTTGATCGTGGTGGACACAACGGCATCTGCTCCCAGATGCACAGCCTTGTTTTTGAGTTCCGTAACCAGTTTCTGCAGCACCCCGTCAGCGACCGTGTAGTCGCGTGGCTTTTCCGTGCGCAGGAATGCTCCGAGACCGGTGAACATGCCAATCTCGTCATTTTCATCAGAGACGACCTCAGACACCACGATCTCCAGCGGTTGGCCCGCGTCGCCGCCAACCGTAGGCTGCTGGGTCACAACCGGCGCAGGCCCGTCATCAACCCAATCGTCAATCTCTTCACTTGCCGGCTGTTGCTGCCGCCGGAAAGTCGTGGCTATCCAGTTGAAAACCGAGTCAGGCCATTTTGCCGCCTGTTTCAACCAGTCGAACACGAGGTTCAGCAGCCGGGATATGACGCGCTGACTGTTCATATGCCCAGCTCCATGACGATCAGCAGCGAGTGCAGCGCGATGACCGCAAGCACACTGACGAGAATGGCCAGAGAGGCAGATGCTGTAATGTCACGGCCGGACTTAACACTGCGCCGGCCTATGGCCAGGCTGACCACGCCTATGGCGGCGCCTGAAAGCAGTGTCTTGGCGAGTATCCATGACCAGCTTGCCAGCGAGCCGTCCTGGTTCACAATGTCACTGATCACCAGCGAACGCAGGATGGCCGGCGGCACATCTGTGGGAATCGCGACTGCCACCGTGATCATCAGCAAGGTGATGACAACCCCGATCACATAGAGAATGAAAGTCGACAGCGCCAGCACCACAAGCAGGCTGGCGCCGCGGTACAGGTGTATCGGAACCCGCAACTGGTTGAGCGCAATCGTCTCATTCGACAGGGATTTCATGGCGATGTCGGTGGTGCAAAGCGCACCGCTTCTGGCGGCAACCAGAATCGAGACGAAAAGCGGCACGGTAAATCGGAAGTTCGCCGCTCCCAGTTCGGCAACCAGTACATCGAGCGTCAGGTCGAGCAGCAACCCGGAAAACGGATAGCGCGCGACCGTCACATAAGATGCGGTGAAGGCCAGCAGCGCGCACGCTATCCCAATGTAAAGAATGTTCGACGGCGCAATCACCAGGCTCCACAGTTCACGACGGAAGAACTCGCGTATCCAGTAGGATACCGAATGGCTGCGGATCGACACCACAGAGCCGGAATGTCGCTGTGGAACATCCGCCTTCTCGACATCCTCGAAGGCCTTTCTGATGCCATCTGACGTGGCCGGTATCGGCGCAATGTTGCCCTTGCCGTCCAGGAACAGAACCTGTGTCGCATGCTTCAGGAACGGCTCGGGATAATGAGCGGCGATCACCACATGGCGGCCCGTCTGTGCAACGCGGCGAACAGTGTCGACCAGCACCCTGGCTCGCGTTACGTCCAGCCCGGAATTGGGCTCGTCCATCAGGATCAGATTGTGGTCCGCATACAGGCTGCGTGCGATTGCCACCCTTTGCCGCTGGCCGCCGGACAGGGCATTTGGCAATTGGTCGGGTTCAATGCCTTCAAGCAGTTTCGAGACCTCGGACAGGTTTGCTTCATCTGGCGCAGGGTTGTTGCTGGCCACCAGATCCAGGTTTTGCTTTACCGAGAATTCGTCATAAAGCGCCGGGCTCTGAAACACGATGCTGCCGCGCGGCTCACCATCAACCGCCAGATCTTCCGGTGGACCTTTGGAGTTGCCCACCTTGCCGGTCACATTCAAACCGACTGCCTTTCCTATACCGCCCAGAGCATAGAGGAATGAGGTCTTGCCGGCACCACTTGGCCCGACAATCGTCGTGATACCGTGATCGGGAAACTCAAGCGCCACATCTTTTACGATTGCCTGCGGCCCCCGTTGCACTGACAGGCCTTCAAACCTAATCACTTGTCACCTGCCATCCTGGCCGGACAGGCACAAAGTTCTTGGCAGTGCTCCAGTTGGTCACCTGTCCCGCCTGCATCACGATCAGCACTGCGTCCGATCTGCCCCGCTTTCGATTCATCACGTTGCCGGCCACGGCAACGATCACAGGATGAGCCGCATCATTGCGGTAAATCAGCGTTTCAACGGTTTTGAGAAATTTCCGCACCATGATTTCAGCGCGGTGCCTGCGCACATCTTCAGTTCTGCTCGGCAGTTTGGAAAAACTGTCGAAGAGGTTTTCCGAGTATCTGGCTGCGAATTTCTGGGTGGCGTCCATCACCTGGGGTTCATCCAGCATGGCACCCAGCACCTCGCCGGCCAGGTCAATCATGCGCGGATCCGCCAGCATTCCGTCTATCGCATGTGAAATGGGCGCAGTGTCGAAACGGCCGCGGACAAGGTCTGTCCCGTAATTTTCCAATGCATCCTTGATGATGATTTTCAACGCGGTCGAGACGCGGTCGAGAAACACCGCCTTGACCTCGCCGGACACCCGCGGGCTGATCTCGTTGTGCAGGAAGTCCGCCAGCGCCAGGCGAGATTCGGCCAGTCCCGGTGTTTCGATGGTTTCCGCGAATGCCAGGCTAAGCGGACCGCGCGATGTTCTCTTATGGCCGTTTTCCCTGAGCATGGAGAAAATGTCGCCGACCAGAGAGGTCACGGCCTCCGACAGGTCGGCACGCATTGCATCCAGATCTTCCGGAGATTGAAGCTTGATAAACTGTCCCAGGTTTGCCGGTGTTACAGACGCCACCAGGCCGCTTTCATGCAGCTGCGCCACCTCGGATACCAGCTCGATCTTGTGCCGCGAGCCGACGGCGGTAACGATGCGGCCGGCACGGGCGTACTTTTTCCCGTCGTAGAAGTAAACCGAGGGGTCCAGCCGCACGGGCTCCGGCGTGACCACGTATGCGGTTGCGAGGCCGGTCAACGGACTGCCTGGCACAAGGGCTGCTCCGCCGACAGCTATTGCTGCCAACAAGACGGCCGAAAACACCGACGCAAAACCCCACCTCCGGGCACGATCAGACAGCCTGTGCCGGAGAGGCGCTGCACCATTGGACTGCGAAGTCATGTCGCCCGACCCTTGTTCATTGGTTCACCAATCCCCGCACGCCTCCTGAACGCTCTAGAAAGACAATCGCACCGGGCCGGTCTCACGGCGGCGCATTTCAATCACGCACAGCAGCACCAGGAATATCCAGAAATTGAGCCAGTGCACGGCCCACAACGCGGTCAGTGCCCAGATCGTGAATATCAGCGCGCTGGAGACCGCCAGAATGATGTGCGTTGCCAGACCGCGCAGCGCCTGCATCGACCGCCAGCCCGCGGCCGCAACAAGCCCGTTTATCAGTGTCAGCCCGCCGACGCTGACCAGCAGAAGCGTAACAATGGAGATCACGATACTCGCCTGCTCCGCAATTCCGCCCTGCACCAGCACCGACAGGTAGGTGGTCACAAGCACCAGCAGCCGCCCCGTATGCCACGGGCCATCGAACCCCCATAACCGGGACGGAGCCGCATCGCCGGCAACACCGGCACACAACAAGATGACAATCGCCAGCAGTATCCCGCATGCAGTGGCGACACTGCTGCAGAACGGAATACCGAACATGTTGCGGTCATCTATCGTCTGCACCGCCTTTTGCGACGCAGTCCGCAATGCCCGCGGAACCAGCAGGAACAAAATGATATTCTCGATCAATACCAGCGTGAAATTCATGGTGCCAACTTGCCGCGAACATATCTCCCTGAACTATCTGATCAATTTGCGTCCGTCTTTTCGGACTCATGCAGTTTCTTGATCGCGTCCTCGATGTTTGTCAGACGCTGCTCCAGTTTCTTCTCTGCTTCATTGGCAATGTTTGCCAGATCGAATGCAGATTTCAGTTTTATCGCCTTGTGCTCCTCATAGTCGAAAGGATCAAACTTCAGGACAAGGCCAGGAAGCGGAAACAGCTTGATCGACACGCTGGAGAGATCGGTCTTTCCGGCATACCTGCCCGCGTCAACCAGGTTATGCAGAATGACCGATTCAATATATCCGGCTGCCTTGCTGGCACGCGATGTATATTCGTTAATCTGCCGGTCCACTTCTACAATTTCCTTGTCCGAGAGATCACGGACATGTTTGAATTCGATCGCCAGGTCCGGGATGATCCCGACCCCCACCTTCACATCGGCCACCGCAAATCCGGTGTCTTCGACCAGTTGCGCAAACTCGGCGAATTCGTCGCTGTGCAGGTCTTCCACAAACTTGTCCATGGCGTTTGCCGGCCAGTAGGCGGATTTTTTGACGGTCTCTGACAGCGCGCCCATGGACGAACCGATCCCGCCTATGACGGCATTAAGCGTACCGGTGGACCCGTCCCACACCCAGCGCACGGACTTGGCGGACCCGTCAAGGACCCAGCTCACCGTCTTGCTTGAACCGTCCCACGCCCAGCTGACGGACTTGGCAGAGCCATCCATCGCCCACTGGACCGATTGATTGGCGACATCCACAGATGAGCCGGCAAACTCGACCGTCGGGTCAACCGCCTGCTTCTGAATGAATGCCTTGAATGCCGCGACATGTCCGGCAATGGCATCCATCGGCAAACTGAGTTCCCATGCACCATCGGTTTGTCCGGCAGCCGCAGCCTCGGCACTGTCTTGAGCCGGCACAGCTTTAGGCAGGGCCTCAGCGTCACCGCCAGCGCCTTGCTTTGCTTCGCTGTTGCCTTGGGCTGACGCCGGCGGCTTGG
>JBCCVY010000120.1:0-9773 GCA_039194725.1 Pseudomonadota bacterium | reverse complement strand
GTGCCGCCCAGTTCACTGGAGACCCGTCCGCCTTCGACATATGCCACTGCCACGCTCAGCAGCGCCAGAAGCAACCAGCCGTCCGCCGGGCTGAGATGCCCGCCACCGGCATCATAGGCGAAGTAAAATACACCGGCGAATCCGATGATGCAGGCCAGCCAGAATATCGCCGCCGGGCGTTCGCCGCCTCGAGCGACAAAGATTATCGCAGTGGCTGCCGGTGACAGACCAGTCACCACAGCGCCGTGAACCGCCGGGACCTGCTCCAGCGCCAAGGCCAGGAAAAACGGAAATCCGACTGCAAGTCCCAGTCCCATAGCGATGATGCTGGGCAGTAGGCGTTTGTCGGGTAGTCGGAACGTCCCGGAAAACGCCAAATATGCAAAACCCAGAAAGCCGGCAATGACAGTGCGCGCGCAGGTGACTGTCAGCGGCGAGAAGTCGACAACAGCCACACGCGTGGCAACCAGAGTGCCGCTGAAGCCCAGCATGCCGAGGCAACCGAGCAAGACCCCATCGGTCCAGTGGGCGTTGCTGTCGCTCATGCGGCCTCTGCTGGCTTGTGGACAGCCACACCGGCCATCACCAGTACAACACCCAGAATGTCCTGCCCGGTCGGGATCTGGGCCAGCACGATTGCCGCGATGATCGTGGCGGTTGCCGGCAACAGGGCCAGCAACAGGGCGAATGAAGACCGCGGCAGGCGGGACATGGCGAGTTGGTCGCAGACATAGGGAATGACCGAGGAGCAGATTCCCACACCGATGCCGGCCAGTACCAGAATGGGGGCTCCGAACGCCTGCCAGGCTTCGATGAAACCGATCGGCATCAGCAGGATGAGGGCGATGAACATGGCTGCGCCAAGCCGGTCCACTCCTCCGCTTGCCCCGCCCTCGGCTGCCTTGTGTCCCAGGACGATGTAGGCGACGAACATGGCGCCGTTCAGGGCAGCCCAGAACAGCCCAACGGGGTCGGTTGACCACTTCACATCGATAAGAATGATGACCCCCACAACTGCCAGCACCAGCGCGGCTGCATTGCGGACCGTGCGCAGGCCGTACAGGGCGACGCCGATGGTGCCGACAAACTCCATCGCCGCCACCAGGCTCATCGGCAGCCGCTCAAGCGCCAGGTAAAACGCAGTGTTCATCACCGCCAGGCAGACGCCGAGGCCAATGAGCAACATCCGCACGTTATGGGTCGCCCGCAAAAACACCGTCCAGGGCCGGGTGAACGGCGCAAAGATCAAGGCCGCCGATGCAATCCTGAACCATGCCACGCCCAGCACGCCGACCGCCGGGAACAACAGCACCGCAAACGATGGTCCGAGATAGTGGAACACGGCACTGACGCCAAACCACGCCTGTGGCGGCACCTTCTCCGCCGCTCTGTTGAATACGGTTTGCTGGATATTCTTATGCCCCTGTTTCGGTTCGCCTGACAGTAGAAGGAAAAAATTCAATTTTACATCCTGAATAGAAGGTAATATGTTTAAAGATGAATGGTAATGAAAGCATATTTGATGAAAAGACTTCGATATGAAAACGGCGGCATTGACGCGGTCGACCGCAGGCTGCTCGACGCGCTGATTGGAAATGCCCGCACCAGCAATGCGGAACTGGCGCGCTTGGTGGGACTGTCTGCGCCCAGTGTTGCCGAGCGCATCAAGAGGCTGGAGGAGGCCGGCGTCATTGTAGGCTATTCAGCCACCGTAAATCCGGCAGCTCTTGGCCTTCCCATTGCCGCCTGGTTGCGCATCAGGCCGATTCCCGGCGAACTCAAGAGAGTGGCGCAGATCCTGCGCGACCTGCCTGAAATCGTGGAATGCGACCGGGTTACCGGCGAGGACTGCTTCATCGCCCGCGCCCACGTTCGCTCGGTCGCCGCCCTGGAATCTGTGATAGACGAATTGATTTCCTATGCCATGACAAACACGTCCATTATCCAGTCGTCGCCGGTCGAGCGCCGGTTGCCGCGTTTTCCCTGAACTGGAGGTTGCAATGGCGAAGGCAGACAACAAGACCAAACCGACCGCTGCCGCCGTCGACGAGTTCCTGAATTCGATCGAGCACGAAACGCGGCGCGCGGACGGATTTGCCCTGCTTGAGCTGTTCAACCGGGTCACCGGCCTTAAGCCGAAAATGTGGGGGCCGTCGATAGTCGGGTACGGACGCTATCACTACAAATATGAGTCAGGCCGCGAAGGAGATTTTCTGATCACCGGCTTCAGCCCGCGGAAAAGTGCGCTCAGCGTCTACATCATGCCCGGTTACCGCGACATGTCGGACAAGCTCGCCCGCCTCGGCAAGCACAAGACCGGCAAGAGTTGCCTTTACATCAACAAGCTCGCCGACATAGATGCGGCCGTGCTGGAGGAAATCGTGCTCGACGGCATGGCCTACATGAAAGCCAACTACGAGGTTTTTGACGAGTAGCGGGCCGTCAACGCCGCACTACTCCGCCGCTTCCTGGGAGTAGCCGAGCTTGGCATTCAGCTTGGACAGCAGGCGTATCGCCGCTTCGGCGATCACCGTGCCGGGCGGGAAGATGACGGCGGCTCCCATGTCGGTAAGCGCATCGAAATCCTGTGGCGGCACCACGCCGCCGACGGCGATCATGATGTCACTGCGGCCTTCCGCTTCCAGGGCTGCCCGCAGGGCCGGCACCAAAGTGAGATGACCGGCAGTCAGCGAGGAGACGCCGACCACATGCACATTGTTTTCCACCGCCTGGCGGGCCACTTCCTCCGGCGTTGAAAACAGCGGTCCGATATCCACCTGGAAGCCGATGTCGGCAAACGCCGTCGCGATGACCTTCTGGCCGCGGTCATGGCCGTCCTGGCCCATCTTGGCGACCAGGATGCGCGGCTTGCGGCCGTCGGCCTCTTCAAACGCATCGACCATCGCCTGGGCGCGCATCGCGCTGCCCGACACCTCGCCGAGCGCCTTGCGGTAGACACCTTCGATGACATGGGTCTTGGCCACATGCCGGTTCCATACCTTCTCCAGTGCCAGCGATATCTCGCCAACGGTAGCCTTGGCCCTGGCCGCGTCGACCGCGGCTGCCAGAAGGTTGCCGTCTCCTGATTCCGCGATCTCTGTCAGGGCGGCAAGCGTGCCGTCGACCTGGGCGTCGTCGCGTTCCGCCTTCAGGCGCTTCAGCTTGTCCAGTTGCTGGGTCCGCACGGATGAGTTGTTGACCTTGAGAATGTCGATCTCGGCCTCGTTGTTGGCGAGATACTTGTTGATGCCGACAACGGTCTGTTCACCGGAATCAATGCGCGCCTGGGTGCGCGCCGCGGCTTCTTCGATGCGCAGTTTCGGCAGGCCTTGCGAGATCGCTTCGGCCATGCCGCCGAGACCCTCGATCTCTTCAATGTGCGCCCACGCCTTGTTCGCCAGGTCGGCCGTCAGCCGCTCCACATAGTAGCTGCCGCCCCATGGGTCGGCCACCCGGCAGGTGCCGGCCTCCTGCTGCAGGAACAGTTGCGTGTTGCGGGCAATGCGGGCCGAAAAGTCGGTCGGCAGTGCCAACGCCTCGTCCAGCGCGTTGGTGTGCAGTGACTGGGTGTGACCCTGGGTGGCGGCCATGGCCTCGATACAGGTGCGCCCGACATTGTTGAACACGTCCTGGGCGGTCAGCGACCAGCCAGAGGTCTGGCAGTGGGTGCGCAGCGACAGCGAGCGGTCGCTTTGCGGGTTGAACTCCTTCATCAGCTTGGCCCACAACATGCGCGCTGCACGCATCTTGGCGATCTCCATGAAGAAGTTCATACCGATGGCCCAGAAGAACGACAGCCGTGGCGCGAACTTGTCGATGGGCAGTCCCGCCGCCACGCCGGCGCGGGCATATTCGACACCGTCGGCCAGCGTATAGGCCAGTTCCAGGTCGGCCGTGGCACCGGCCTCCTGCATGTGATAGCCGGAGATCGAGATCGAGTTGAACTTCGGCATGTTCTGCGAGGTAAAGGCAAAAATGTCGGAGATGATGCGCATCGACCGGCTCGGCGGGTAGATGTAGGTGTTGCGCACCATGAATTCTTTCAGGATATCGTTCTGAATCGTGCCGGTCAGTTTTTCCGGTGCCACGCCCTGTTCTTCGGCGGCCACGATATACAGCGCCAGGATTGGCAGCACGGCCCCGTTCATGGTCATGGACACCGACATCTTGTCCAGCGGGATGCGGTCAAACAGGGTGCGCATGTCGTATATGGAATCGATGGCGACACCGGCCATCCCGACATCGCCCGACACGCGCGGATGATCTGAGTCATAACCGCGATGGGTCGCCAGGTCGAACGCGATCGACAGGCCCTTCTGTCCGGCCGCAAGGTTGCGGCGGTAAAACGCGTTGGAGTCCTCCGCCGTCGAGAAACCGGCATACTGGCGAATGGTCCACGGCTGGGTGGCATACATGGCCGGATAGGGACCGCGCAGATAAGGCGCTGCGCCGGGCCAGGTGTGCAGGAAATCAAGGCCGGCGACATCGCTGGCATCATAGGCAGACTTGACGGTTATGCCTTCCGGTGTCGGGAACGTCTGTGTCTCCTGCCCACCGGTTCCGGTTGGCAGTTCGAAGCTGAATTCAGAGAAATCTGGCAATGTGCTCATGATGGGTCTCCCACGGCCAGCATGGAAAGCTCGTCCAGAAGCGTCAAGACGTTTTGCCCCGCACGCACAAACTGCTGGACACCGGCGGCTTTCAGTTGTTCTTCCATATCGCCCGGCTTTCCTGCCAGCAGGATGTGCTTGGCGCCCTGTTGTGCCAATGACCGGGCTGCATCTTCCGCGGCATCTTCATAGATCGGGTCAGACGAGCAGATGCAGGCTACGCCGAGCCCGCTGGCGGAAAGCTCTTCCGGTGGGCCGGTTATGACGTCAATGCCGCCTGCAGCCAGCAAATTGCTCATCCAGGTGGCGCGAACCGTGAAGTCAGCCGGCTTGCCGAGCACGGCCAGGAAAACCGTCGGCCGTGTGCCCGAGCCAACCAGCCGCGCGTCACTGGCGTCACGCAGCGCCTCAAACGCTTCGCCCAGGCGGTGCTGCTGCAAGGCGTCGCAGATGTCCATGGCAACCGCTTGCGATGCATCACCGATCGTCCAGTCTGCCGGAACCCTCATCTCCAGCGTCTTGTTTGACGCTTCATTGAGGTTCGGGAATTCCGACACGCCGGTCAGCGGTATCTTGCGCCGGGCAATGTCTTTGTCACGTGCATCGCGTATCGGCGTGATCATGGCTTGCACCTTGCCGTCCGTCAGCGCAGCCATCATGCCGCCGTCCGATTCAACCGCCTGGAAAACCGACCAGGCCGACCGGGCCAGTTCATGGGTCAGGTCTTCCACATGGCCGGACCCGGCGGTGGCATCGCGCACCCGGCCCACGCGGGATTCTTCCAGCAGCAGCGACTGGACATTGCGCGCCATGCGCCGTGCAAATCCGTCAGGCAGGCCGAGCGCATGGGTGAACGGCAGCACGCTGACACTGTCCGCACCGCCAATGCCGGCGGCAAAGCTCGCCGTGGTGGCCCGCAACAGGTTCACGTGCGGATCGCGCCTCGACATCATGCGTGCAGCGGTTTCCACATGCAGCATGACCGGTGTCGGCGCCAGTCCTGAAACCTCCAGCAGCCTTGCCCACAACAGCCGGGCGGCGCGCAGCTTGGCGATTGTGACGAACTGGTCGGCATCCGCCGTCAGCATCATCGACATGCGCGGTGCCGCGTCTGCGGGTGCAACGCCGCCAGCCTCCAGCATGCGCAGGTACTCAACCGCAGTTGCCAGGGCAAAGCCCAATTCCTGTGCTTCGGAACATCCCGCACCATGATAGACGCGGGCATCTGCCTGCGCCACCGGACCCTGGTGGTCGGCACTGGTGGCTTGCGCAAACATGTCGCCAAACCGCCGGCACAGCTCGCCGCGTTCCGTCACCTTGCCGCCATGGGCAAAGGCCCCAAGCGGATCAAGCCCCAGGGTCAGGCGGCAGCGCGACAGGTCGAGCCGCCTGCGCTTGTACTCGTCCAGCACCAGCAGGGCCAGGTCACGGCCATGGCGCCCGCCGTCGAGCCTGAGATCAATAAGGTCAAGCTCAACGCCATCGAAAAGCCGCTGCACGGAGCGGGCATCGCTAACAGCCACGCCCGCATCGCCGGCCGATATGCTGTCCGGTAGCACCAGGCAGATGCCGCTGGCCCCGTTCATCAGGTCATCGAGCATCTGGGTGTTGGCCTCGGCAATGTCCGGCATGTCGGCGCGCTGCACCAGTGTCCAAGCGTCCGCGCTGGCACGGGGCGCGCCGGCCGGCAGTCGGGGTGGATTTTGCGCCGCAGTGTAAACCGGTTCAATGACGATGCCGTCCGCCGTGCGGGTCCGCAGGGTCTCGTACGACCTGCCCTTCAGGCTCTGATCGACCAGCGCGCGCCAGTCGTCCTGCCCCAGAGCCGGGAACTCATCTGCCAGTTTCAACTTGCTCATCGTGCAGTCATATCCGTTCGCATGTTGCGTTGCACAATTTTGTAGCGCAGTGCCCGTGGTTCTGCAAATCGACTTTCGTCATACCAAGGGCATTACAAGTATCCCGAAATGCCCGGGATTGAATTGGCGACATCCTTGACCAGTTCCTCGCCGGCCTGCTCCTTGGCAAACCCGAGGGTTTCTTTGCCTAGCATCTTGATCTGATCCCTGTTGAGACCGGCGGCCTGCAGCTTGCTGACGGCGGCCAGCGGCCCGCCCATCAATCCGCCGCCCAGCATGCCGAGCAGCCCGCCGCCGCGTGCGCCGTCACCGCCATGGCGGTCAGCCAGTTCGCCGGCGCCTGGAATGGCATCGAACAGTTGCGCCACCTTGGCCTCGTCACCCTGGGTCTTGACCAATGACAGCATGATCCCGGTGGCTTTTTCCGCCACATCCGGCGCAAGACCGGTCTTTTCAACGATCCGGTCAATCAGATCCTGCATCCGTGTATTCCTTTTGGTATTTGTAGGTTAGGCATTGCCCTCGACGTTGTTGTATAGCAATTTCGCATCACACCAACAGTTTTGGCAGGCAGGTAGTTGAAAATGAGCGATGGAACGGTCTTTCTGGGGAAAAGCGAAAAGCGCGAGGAGCTGTTCCTGAAGCTCGCCAACCGGCACGGGCTGATCACCGGGGCGACCGGGACCGGCAAGACGGTGACATTGCAGATACTGGCGGAGGGTTTCTCCGCTGCCGGCGTGCCGGTTTTCGCCGCCGACATCAAGGGCGACCTGTCCGGCATTTCCCGCGAGGGGGAGCCGAAGGATTTCCTGCTCAAGCGGGCCAACCAGATCGACTTCGATGATTACGGTTTTGAAGCCTTTCCGACCGTGTTCTGGGACCTGTTCGGCAAGCAGGGCCACCCCATCCGCACCACCATCACCGAAATGGGGCCGCTGCTGATTTCACGGCTGATGGGCCTCACCGATGCCCAGGAGGGGGCGCTCAACATTGCGTTCCGCATCGCCGACGAAGAAGGCCTGCTGCTGTTGGACCTGAAAGACCTGCGCGCCATGTTGTCGGAGCTGGCCAACCGCGGCAGCAAGCTGACCACCGACTATGGCAATGTCAATTCGCGCACCATCGGTGCCATCCAGCGCCGGCTGATCGTGCTCGAGGAGCAGGGCGGCGAGAATTTCTTCGGCGAACCGGCGCTCGACATCAAGGACCTGATGCGCACCACCCGCGACGGGCGCGGTTTCATCAACATACTGGCGGCTGATGAACTGATGCAGTCGCCGCAGCTTTACGCCACCTTCCTGTTGTGGCTGATGTCGGAGCTGTTTGAGGAGATGCCCGAGGTCGGCAATCCGGACAAGCCGAAACTGGTGTTCTTCTTCGACGAAGCCCACCTGTTGTTCAACGAAGCACCCAAGAGCCTGTTGACCAAGGTTGAACAGGTGGTGCGGCTGATCCGTTCGAAAGGCGTTGGCGTCTATTTCGTCACTCAAAACCCGCTCGACGTGCCCGACACGGTGCTGGCCCAGCTCGGCAACCGGGTGCAGCATGCGCTGCGCGCCTTTACCCCGCGCGACCAGAAGGCGGTCAAGGCGGCCGCCACCACGTTCCGGCAGAACCCGAAATTCGACACCGAGGAAGTCATCACCCAGCTCGGTGTGGGTGAGGCGTTGGTCTCCACCCTGGACCTGAAAGGCGTGCCGTCCATGGTCGAGCGCACCCTGATCCGGCCGCCGTCGAGCCAGATGGGCCCGGTCATGCCGGCAGAGCGCACCCAGACTGTCAAGAACAGCCCGGTCTACGGACTGTATGATGAGGCGGTTGACCGCGACTCGGCTTATGAAAAACTGCGTGTGAAGGCGGAAAAAGTCGCCGAACAGCAGCGGGCGGCTGCCGAGGCGGAGGAAAAGGCCAAGGCCGAGAAAGCCGCCGCCAAGAAGGCCAAGTCGCGCTCGTCCGGACGCTCCAGGCGCACCGATTCCGCCACCGACCGCTTTATCAAGAACGTCGCCAGCACCGTGGGCCGTCAGGTCGGCAACATGCTGGTGCGCAACTCAGGCTCCATCGTGCGCGGTATTCTCGGCAGCCTGCTGAAGCGGTAAATCTATTTCAGGTCCGGATCCCAGAGTGTCAGACACTTAATTTGCAATCTGGGAGGTTAATGGCCTCGTCACCCCAGCGAAGGCTGGGGTCCAATTCGAGTTGACTATCGGTGGCATGCGGAGAAATGGATTACAGCTTTCGCTGAAATGACGATTGTGGATGCGTCAGATATCCCGCCGGCGCCTCAATTGTCCAGGATGATCGTGTCGGCGATCTCGATGTCAAAGCCGGACAGGCCGACATAGTGCCGTGACCGGCTGGCGATCAGCCTGATCGAGGTAATCGACAGGTCACGCAGGATTTGTGCGCCCAGGCCTACATCGCGCCAGCTTTCAGCCCGCGCCCGAGAAGATGCGGTATCTTCATCCAGGTCCGGCTGGCCCAGTTTCGAGGCCGGCACACCGGCCACGCCTTCACGCAGATAGATCAGAATGCCGCGGCCTTCCTTGCGAAAGATCTCGTATACCGCATTCAGGGTGTCGCGGCTGCCAAGCACGTCTTCGACCAGGTCCTGCCGGTGCAGGCGGACCGGAATGTCCGTGCCGGACGAGGTGTCGCCATAGACCAGCGCCAGATGTTGAACCGGATCGAACGACGTGGAGTAGGCGATGCCGTTGGCCGGACCAGCCGGCGTGTTGACCTGGAATTCGCCGTCGCGTTCCACCAGCCGCTCACGCTGCTGGCGATAGGCGATCAGATCGGCCACGGAAATCACCTTGAGGCCGTGTTCACCGGCAAAGTCCATGACCTGCTGGCCACGCTTTACGGTGCCGTCATCGTTGACCAGTTCGCAGATCACGCCAACCGGCGGTTCGCCAGCCAGCCGCGCCAAGTCGACGGCGGCTTCCGTGTGGCCGGAGCGCATCAGCACGCCGCCGCGCTTGGCGATCAGCGGAAACACGTGACCCGGGCGCACGAAGTCTTCGGCATGCACATTGGCGTTGGCTAGCGCATGCACTGTGGCGCAGCGTTCCTTGGCCGAAATGCCGGTGGTCAGGCCTTCCTTGTAGTCGATGGACACCGTGAACGCGGTGCCGAGCGGCGCATCGTTGTCAGATACCATGGGATCCAGCTTGAGGCGGCGTGCGTCCTCGCGCGTCATCGGCGCGCAGACAATGCCGGATCCGTGGCGCACCATCATTGCCATCTGTTCATTGGTCACCTTGGAGGCCGCCGCGATCAGGTCGCCCTCGTTCTCCCGGTC
>JBCCVY010000119.1:0-9778 GCA_039194725.1 Pseudomonadota bacterium | reverse complement strand
CTCGGGCAGTGGATGAAACCTGGTTCATAATCACGCGCTCCCTTGGATATCTGAAGGGTGTGATTGTCGGAAACGAGGCGCCCGATCAGTTGTCAGGACCCATCAAAATCGCCCAAATTGCGGGCGAAGCGGCGTCAATCAGCCTGCTTGCACTGATTCAGCTGTCGGCTCTGTTATCGGTATCTATAGGTTTGATTAACCTTTTTCCCATTCCGATGCTGGATGGCGGGCATCTTATGTACTATTTTTTCGAAGCGGTGAGGGGCAAGCCGTTGGGCGCGCAAGCGCAGGAATTTGGATATAAGGTGGGATTCGCGCTGGTTATCGCATTAATGGTCTTCGCGACGTGGAATGACTTGACCTGATTGTGAAGCGCTTGGTCCGAAAAAGATCCGAATTTCGCCGTAAAGCCATGAAAAAAAACAGGGACGCAGGCTTCTAAAACGTTGCAAATCAGCGTAGAACATCGGTAAGCTTCTGGCAGCGAGTGGGTAGTTGGGTCAGACGCACTTTTTTGGGGTGAGATAGCTCGTTCATGGGCAATTCGTTAGTAAAAACGGCCAAGCTGATGCTGGCGATGGGGGTTGTGTTGCCGGCTACCGTACAGCTGGTGACGCCGCAGACGGTGTTTGCGCAAGCCATTACCGGCATCATTGTTGAAGGCAACGCACGAGTAGAACCCGACACGATTCGTGCCTACATGCAGTTCAATGCCGGCGAGCAGGTCACCGACGCCCAGATCGACGCGTCCGTGAAAGCCCTGTTCCAGACCGGTTTCTTCTCAGATGTCCGGATGTTCCGCCGCGGGTCCGCGGTTGTGGTGCAGGTCGACGAAAACCCGCTGGTGAATGAAGTCAAGATCCAGGGCAACGACGAACTGGACGACAAGAAGCTGAAAACCGAGATCAGGCTCAAGGAACGCACGATCTACACCCGGGCGCGCGCGCAGCAGGACGTCCAACGCCTGCAGACCCTGTACCGCCGGTCGGGCTATTTCAACGCAGTGGTGACACCGCGCCTCGAGCCGCTCGGCCAGAACCGGGTCAACCTGGTTTATGTTGTCAACGAGGGCTCCGAGACAGGAATCGAGAGCATTCAGTTCCAGGGCAACAATGCGTTTTCAGACAGCCAACTTGCCTCGGTGATCACAACGTCCGAATCGGCGTGGTGGAAGTTCTTTTCAACCACTGACACCTATGATCCGGACCGGTTGAATTTCGACAAGGAACTGCTGCGCCGCCATTATCTCAAAAACGGTTTTGCCGATGTGGAGATTGTGTCTGCCGACGCTCAGCTGCTGGCGGACGGAAGCAACTTTGCGGTTTCGTTCCTGATCAACGAAGGTCCACAGTACACGATCAGCAATGTCTCTGTGAACACCGGCAACACATCGATTGACCCGCGCGCCTTGCAGGATGCAGTGGTGGAAACCACAGGCGATGTCTACGATGCCAGCAAGACCGACAAATCGGTTGAGCAGATGACATTGGAGGCCGGCAAGGCAGGATTTGCATTTGCCCGAGCCCGTCCGAACATCGAGCGGGATCCGGCCAGCCGCCAGCTCAGCATTACATACAATCTGGAAGAAGGTCCGCGCGTATACGTCGAGCGGATCGACATTGTGGGCAATGTGCGGACGCTGGACGAGGTTATCCGCCGCGAGCTCAATATCGTTGAGGGCGATGCCTACAACCGCATTCTGATCGACCGGGCGCGCCGCCGGCTCACGGGGCTGGATTTCTTCGAGAAGATCGACATCCGTCAGGAAGAAGGCAGTGCACCAGACCTGGCCGTGGTGGTGATTGACGTAGTTGAGAAGTCTACCGGCACGATCAACTTCTCGGCAGGTTACTCGACTACGGAACAGGCGATCGGCTCCATTTCGGTCAGCGAGCGCAACTTGCTCGGTACCGGCAACCAAGCCAGCCTGTCCACGTCGCTCAGCTTCAAGCGCCAGTCTGTCAACGCCAGTTATACCGACCCGTATTTCCTGGATCGTGACATTTCTGCCGGCGTTGACGTGTTCGGCAGCCGCACGGATATCGAGGACGAATCATCGTTCACGACCCAGCAGGTTGGCGGTGCGCTCAGGCTCGGCACGCGGCTCGATGACTACAACTCGATCTTCGGCAAGTACTCGCTGACCTATCGTGATATCGATGTCGGCGATGTGGAAGAGGCATCACGGGCGATCCGGGAATCCGAAGGCACCGACATCATCTCCAAGGTCGGCCTGACCTACGTGTATTCGGACCTCGACCATCCCAGCCGCCCGACCTCAGGTTTCCGCGGCAAGGTCAATGTCGAGGTGGCAGGCCTTGGCGGCGATGTGGAATGGGGCAAGATCGATGCGTCGGCCCATTATTTCATGCCGCTGCTGTTTGATGGCGTCGTGCTGAAGGTTGAAGGCAATGCCGGTCATATCGAGCCGTTCCCCGGCGGCGACAAGGTGCCGATCCTTGACCGTTTCTTCAAGGGTGGCGATTCCCTGCGTGGTTTTGCACGCTCCGGTATCGGGCCGCGTCAGCGCAACGAGTTTGATGGTGATTTTGATTCACTGGGTGCCGAAACCTACGCCATCGGTACC
The DNA here is from genome assembly GCA_039194725.1 of Pseudomonadota bacterium. Classification (GTDB taxonomy): domain Bacteria; phylum Pseudomonadota; class Alphaproteobacteria; order Rhizobiales; family Aestuariivirgaceae; genus Anderseniella. Next base: position 7,191 of record JBCCVY010000119.1, on the reverse strand, counting down.
CTGGAGGTCACTTTCCCGCTTGGCCTGCCGGAATCGTTTGGTCTTGAAGGATCTGTATTTTCTGATTTTGGTACCGCTTTCGGGGCGCCTGAGCGAACCGACGATCCGGGATGTTTTGGGCCTGGAGATGATCCTGCCGGTGACGGTAACTGTGAGGTCGTTGGCAAGGGTATTGCATTCCGCGCCGCGGTTGGCGCTGGCGTAATCTGGGCATCGCCATTCGGTCCGCTGCGCCTTGATGTGGCGTATCCGATCCTGAAGGAAAGCTTTGACGAGACCGAACTGGTTCGCTTCTCGGTCGGCACGCGCTTCTAGGGAACGCTTGACGAGATTGATTCAGCTTGTACCTGCAAGCTGCTGTAACTAATAATCAAAGGCGGCTCCACACCGTGGCGCCGCCTTTGTTGTGGTCAACTTGGTGGGGCAGATCATGTCAGACACGAAAACACTCAGGAGCGCGGATATTGCGCGCATCATGCAGCTATTGCCGCATCGCTACCCGTTTCTGCTGGTGGACCGGATCATCGACATGGACGGTGACCAGTCGTGCACTGGCATCAAGAACGTCACCATCAACGAGCCGTTTTTCCAGGGGCATTTTCCCGCCCGGCCGGTCATGCCGGGTGTGCTGCTGATCGAGGCCATGGCGCAGACTGCCGGGGCACTGGCGCTGGATCACATGGGTGTTGAGGCCGCCGGCCAACTGGTGTTCTTTATGACCATCGACAATGCCAAGTTCCGCAAGCCGGTGGGGCCCGGAGATGTGGTGCATTTCCATGTTCAGCAGACCCAGAAGCGCGGGCCGGTTTACAAGTTTTCGTGCGAAGCGAAGGTGGATGGCGTCAAGGTTGCCCAGGCCGACATAGGCGCGATGCTGGCCAGCGAAAGCTGACCAGCACCTGGGCCACCAGTGGCCTTGCTCAGTCTTCGCGTTCAGTCACCGGCAGGTAGCGGCGCTCAGTCGGACCCGTGTAGAGCTGCCGCGGACGGCCGATGCGCTGGGTCGGATCCTCGATCATTTCCTTCCACTGGGCGATCCAGCCCACGGTGCGGGCGACAGAGAACAGCACCGTGAACATGGAGGTCGGAAAGCCGAGCGCGCGCAAGGTGATGCCGGAATAGAAGTCGATGTTCGGGTACAGCTTTTTCTCGATGAAGTATTCGTCTTCAAGCGCGATTTTTTCCAGTTCACGGGCGACATCGAGCAATGGATCATCGGTGATGCCGAGCTCGTCGAGCACTTCGTGCGCGGTTTTCTGCATGATTTTGGCGCGCGGGTCATAGTTCTTGTAAACCCGGTGCCCGAAGCCCATCAGGCGAAACGGGTCATTTTTGTCCTTGGCGCGGTCAATGAACTCCGGTATCCGGTCGACGGAACCGATCTCGCTCAGCATCTCCAAGGCGGCCTCGTTGGCGCCGCCATGGGCCGGTCCCCACAGACAGGCAATGCCGGCGGCGATGCAGGCAAACGGATTGGCGCCTGATGAACCTGCCAGGCGCACGGTTGAAGTCGATGCGTTTTGCTCGTGATCGGCGTGGAGAATGAAGATGCGGTCCATGGCGCGGGCCAGAACCGGGTTCACCTTGTATTCCTCACATGGCACCGCGAAGCACATGCGCAGAAAGTTGGAGGCAAAATCCAGATCATTGCGGGGATACACGAACGGCTGCCCGATGTGATACTTGAACGCCATTGCCGCAATGGTGGGGATCTTGGCGATCATCCGCCGTGCCGCGATTTCACGTTGCGACGGATCGGCAATATCGGTTGAATCGTGATAAAAGGCCGACAGCGCACCGACCACGCCGACCATGATCGCCATCGGGTGGGCGTCACGGCGGAAGCCGGCAAAGAACCGGTTCATCTGCTCATGAATCATGGTGTGATAGGTGATGGCGGTCTCAAATTCCTTGCGCTGGGCCGCGTTCGGCAAATTTCCATAAAGCAGCAGGTAACAGGTTTCGATGAAGTCACCGTGTTCGGCCAGTTCATCGATCGGATAGCCGCGGTACAGCAGCAGGCCGGCATCGCCATCGATATAGGTGATGGTGGACTCGCAGCTTGCGGTGGACGTGAAGCCGGGATCAAGAGTGAAGGCGCCGGTGCTGCCGTACAGCTTGGACACATCGATGACTTCCGGTCCGATGCTGCCCTTGTGGACGGCCAGTTCATAATCTTTGCCATCGAAGCTGAGTTTGGCGGTGCGGTTTGTTTCCGTCATTTTTTTTCCTCTCGCAAGCGGATGAATTCAAGGCTGCCGAAGCTCCCGAACCGGGTATCAGCCGCCAGATCAGATTCCGGGCAGGTGCAGCCACCTGTCTGGAACGACTTTGATCGCTTGTAGGGTGTCATGAGCAACTGAAGTGTGTGGAAGAAACACAAATCGCTCTAGCGGGAGATTGTGACAGTTTGCCCTCAGGTTGTCTGCTTCACAGTTTCCGCCCAGTCACCTTGTCTGCGCTTAACACTGGCGTGTCGTGCAGTAATCTGCAATCTGCAGAGTTACAATGCAATGCGCAATTTGTTTACCTTGCATTGCAGCAATTTTCAAGCTCGTCAGGGTTGCACGTCACGCAGGCGGTCGAGGGCTTCATCGCGCCCCAACACCGCCAGCACATCGAAAATGGGCGGCGACTGGGTGCTGCCGGTCAAGGCGGCGCGCAAGGGCTGGGCCACCTTGCCCAGCTTCAGGTCCTGCCCAGCGGCATAGTCACGAACGGCCTGTTCAAGTGATTCGACTGTCCAGTCTGACCATGCCTCCAGCACGGGCAGCAGCCCGGCCAAGACGTCGCGCCCGCCTGCGTCCAGCAGACCGGCGGCCTTTTCTTCCATCGCCAGTGGTCGCTTGGCGAACAGGAACCGTGACGAGGTCTGCAACTCAACGAGAGTCCTGGCCCGTTCTTTCAGCCCCGGCATGGCTGTGAGCAGCATTTCCTTGTTGCCGGGCTCTGCCAGCGCCGACAGCATCTCCTGACCGCCATCCACGTGTGGCAGGACCTGCATCAGCGCATCCAGCAACTCGCCGTCCGGTGTGTCGCGCATGTACAGACCGTTCAGGTTTTCCAGCTTGGCGAAATCAAACCGGGCCGCTGATTTGCCGATGCCGCCCAGTGTGAACCATTCGATCATCTGTTCGGTGGAAAACACCTCATCATCACCATGGCTCCAACCCAGGCGGGCCAGGTAATTGCGCATGGCCTGTGGCAGGTAACCCATGTCGCGATAGGCTTCCACGCCAAGGGCCCCATGGCGCTTCGAGAGCTTGGCGCCGTCGGCGCCATGGATCAGGGGAATATGTGCCATCACCGGCACATCCCAACCCATCGCCTTGTAGATCTGGCTCTGGCGGGCAGCGTTGGTCAGGTGATCGACACCGCGCACGATGTGGGTGATGCCCATGTCATGGTCGTCCACGACGACAGACAGGTTGTAGGTCGGGTTGCCGTCGGAGCGCAGAATGATCAAGTCGTCGAGCTGGTCATTGGCAAACGTGACGTCTCCCTGCACCTGGTCTGCGACAATTGTCTCGCCCTGCTGCGGCGCCTTGAACCGAACCACCGGTTTGACACCCTCAGGCGCATCACTGGCCGGCCGGTCACGCCAGCGTCCGTCATAACGCGGCGGGCGGCCTTCCGCATTGGCCTGCTCGCGCATAGCGGTGAGTTCTTCCGGTGAGCAGTAGCAATGATAGGCGTGACCTGTGTCCAGCAGGTGCTGCACCACTTCGCGATGGCGCTCGACACGCGAGAATTGCGATACCGCGTCGCCGTCCCAGTCCAGGCCAAGCCAGGTCAGGCCATCGGTGATGGCCTGAATGGCATCTTCCGTGGACCGCTCCCGGTCGGTGTCTTCGATGCGCAGCAGCATCTTGCCCCTGTTTGCCCGGGCAAAAAGCCAGTTGAACAAGGCCGTGCGGGCGCCGCCGATATGCAGGTAACCGGTGGGCGATGGGGCAAATCTCGTCACGACAGGCGCGTTCATGGCCAGTCTCCAATTAATCCGTATAGTGAGTTGAGGCTTTCAAATGGCGTTGTCGCCCGTTTAGCATAGGGAATTGCAGTTTGTAAGGCCCGACAAAGGGAACTGGGGCTTAAGGTCATGGATTGGTTCGCCGCACATGCCGGCCGTGCACAGGCCACCCGCAAGGGTGACGGCGGCAGCGATGCCGATGCGGCAACCACGGCAGCGGTTCAGATTTCGGATTACCGTTCAGGCAGCTGGTCAGGGCACCTTCAACTGCAGCAGGGCCGCGCCATCGTGTGGGCGCCGGTCAGCCTGGTGTGCGGCTTGATGGCGTATTTCGCCTTGCCGGTCGAACCCCCGGTGCTGGTGCCCGTCGCAATGCTAGTGGTGGCCGTTGCCCTGGCGCTGGCAGCGACAGCCGGGCGAGCAGGCGCGGTTGCGGTGCTGGCAAGTCTTGTGATGGCTGGTTTCGCGCTCGGGCAATGGGGAACGATGGCGACGGGTACGAAAGTTTTGCCGGCCTCCACCGGCAAGGTGACTGTAAGCGGCTGGATTGATGAGCTGGGACCGGCGATCGGCAAGCGCCGGCGCATGGTGGTTGCCGTGGACGCGATTGACGAGGTCCGGCCGCAATACTGGCCCGGCAGGGCCCGCCTGTCTGTGTCTGCGGATCATCTGCGCGCCCTTGCGCGCGGAGACTATGTGACGTTCCAGGCATGGCTCTATCCGCCGCTGACCCCCGCCGTCCCCGGCGGCTGGAACTATGGCCGGGTGGGGTGGTTTGACGGGATCGGGGCCGGTGGCCGGGTGGCGTCGGCGATGGAAAAGTCTCAGACCAAACCGGACCTGCGGCGCTGGTCGGACAAGGTGGCGGGCCTCAGAGCCCGGATTGCTAACGGTATCCGGGCGCATCTCCCGGCTCGCGAGGCAGGCTTTGCGGTGGCGCTGATCACCGGCGAACGCAGCGGGCTGGACAAAGACATGCGCGAGGCGCTGCAACTGTCCGGCCTGGCTCACATCCTGGCCATATCCGGCCTGCACATGAGCCTGGTTGCCGGCGGCGTGTTCTGGCTGGTGCGTGCGCTAATGGCCCTGTGGCCGCTGCTGGCGCTGAACTACCCGATCAAGAAGATTGCCGCAGTGACTGCACTCACGGCTGCCGGATTTTACCTGCTGATATCGGGGCAAGCGATTGCTACGCAACGCGCCTTCATCATGTTGTCGGTGATGTTCCTGGCCGTGTTGCTGGGCCGCTCCGCGATATCGATGCGCAACCTGGCGATTGCCGCCGTCATCGTCCTGCTGATCGCACCGCATGCTGTGCTGACACCGAGTTTTCAGATGTCTTTTCTGGCCGTTATGGGCCTGATCGCCGGCTATGAGCGTCTTGGCGGCTGGCAGTCTAGGTTTCGCACCGGCCTGGCGGCCAGGCCTTTGTATGTGAGAACTGGAATTCTGCTTCTGTTGATGCTGCTCGGGCTGTCCACCACCACTATCATCGCCAGCGCGTTCACGACGCTGCCGGCGGCGTTTCACTTCAACCGGTTCGCGGCCTGGGCCCTGCCGGCCAACCTGCTGGCCATGCCTGTGGTCACCTTACTGGTGATGCCGGCCGCTGTGGCCAGCGTCTCAATGATGCCGCTGGGGCTGGAACACTGGCCATTACAGTTAATGGCTTGGGGGCTGGAGGCAGTGCAGGCGATCGCGGTCATGGTGTCCGGCTGGCCCGGGGCGGCGAAGGTTGCCGGCGCCATGGTGCCGCAACTGGCGTTCCTGTCCGGCGTGGCACTGTGCTTCCTGGCGTTGTGGCGAGGCAGTTTGCGCTGGGCCGGCGGCGGACTGGCCGTGGCGGCGGGTTTCGCTGCCATTGCACTCGGTCCGAGACCGGACATTCTGATTGAACGCACGGCAGCGACGATGGCTGTCCGCATGCAGCACGGTGAACTGGTGCCGGTCTATGCCCGGCGCGGCAGATTTGCGGTTGACCGCTGGCTGCTGGCAGACGGCGACAGTGCCGATCTGGCGCAGGCTGCCAAACGTGCGGGCTGGACCTGTAGCGACGATATGTGCCGCGGGCAGGTGAAGGGCAGAAGCATTTTGTGGCTGGGACGAAAAGCAACACCGCCGCCGGACTGCAGGGCAATGGATATCGTCGTTTCCGCCAACCCGCTGCGCCGCAAATGCGGGTATCCGAGCCCGCAGCAGCTTCATATCGACAGGTTCGATGTCTGGCGCAATGGCGCCCACGCTGTGCGCATTACCGCTGATGGCAAGATGGAAGTGACAACCGCGCGCGGTGTTTCAGGCACCCGCGCATGGGTGCATGAGCCGGTGGCACGGCGCAAGATACTGCTGGTTGACCCGGGGCCGTGGACCGAAAAGCCCGGCGCCGGTTCAACGCCCAAGCCGCAAGTGGGTCAGTAACGGCGTATCAGCCCGGCCAGGGTGCCTTGCACCTGTACCTGGTCGGGGCCGAAAATCCGGGTCTCGTACGAGGGATTGGCCGCTTCCAGTGCGATGGAATCCCCCTTGCGCCAAAGACGCTTGAGGGTGGCTTCCTCATCCTCCACCAGGGCCACCACGATCTCGCCATTGCGCGCCGTATCTGCCTTGCGGATCAGTACCGTATCACCGTCCAGGATACCGGCTTCGATCATTGAATCGCCATTGACCTCGAGCGCGAAATGCTCGCCCGGGCGCAGCATGTCGGGCGGTACCGGCACATTGGTGGTGTGATCCTGAATGGCGGCAATGGGCACACCGGCGGCGATGCGTCCCATCATCGGCACGTCGATTGTCGCAGGTGCAGTCGGGGCAGGGGCTTTTTCCTCGGCCATGCCGCGCGAGCCCTGGATGACGCTGGGGTTGAACGGTTTGCGCTCCGGCTTGCCCATAGTTGCAGGACCGGCCGATGCATCGGGCATTTTCAGTACTTCCAGCGCCCGGGCCCGATGCGGCAGGCGGCGGATGAAGCCGCGTTCCTCCAGCGCCGTGATCAGCCGGTGAATGCCGGACTTGGACCGCAAATCAAGCGCTTCCTTCATTTCCTCAAACGATGGCGGCACGCCGGTTTCCTTCAACCGGTCGTGGATAAGCATGAGCAGTTCGTGTTGCTTGGCGGTCAGCATCAGGTGTTTTCCTTGCCGTTTGTCAGCAGGCTGCAACCGATGGTTGCGCCAGCTGGAATCAGAACAAATGCGAAACCTTTATGACATGTTCTCTCTATG
>JBCCVY010000118.1:0-9886 GCA_039194725.1 Pseudomonadota bacterium | reverse complement strand
GTCTATCCAAAGTCCTGGTGTTCACACCGGGCAAAGGGGTCATATGTTTCGTTTGTGTTCTGCGGCGCTTGCCGCATTATTTTCTCTTGTCATCATCAGCGTTGTGCCAGTCGGATCCGCGTTTGGACAGGCCCATTCTGATCGGGTTCGCGCTGCCAACAACGATACTGTGAGTGTGATTTCTGGCGGTATCGGCGGTACCTACATTCGTATCGCTGCTGACCTTCAGGCAGAGCTGGATGAGGTGGACGACCTGCGCATCCTGCCCATCGTCGGCAAGGGGTCGGTCAAGAACATCGAGGATCTGCTGTATCTTCGCGGCGTTGACGTCGCGATTGTCCAGTCGGACGTGCTGACCTATCTGCGCAACAAGAAGGTGTACGGCGATATTCGGCAGCGGGTGAACTACATCACCAAGCTGTACAATGAAGAACTGCATCTGGTTGCCCGGCGCAACATCACTGATATCAGGCAGTTGCGTGGCAAGAAGGTGAACTATGGCGGCAAGGGGTCCGGGACCTACATGACCTCCGAGACCGTATTCAACGCACTCGGCATCAAGGTCACGCCGTCCAGTCACGGCTACGAGGATGCGTTGGAGAAGGTTCGCACGGGTGAACTCGACGCCATGGTCTATGTGGCTGGCAAGCCGGCATCCATCTTCACATCCGTCAAGAAGGATGATGGCCTGCACATTGTGCCGGTGCCCTACACTGCAAAACTCCAGCAAAGCTATCTGCCGGCCAAACTGAGTTCCAAAGACTACGGTGCGCTGGTCGATGCAGACGCTCCGGTTGACACAATTGCCGTCGGCGCGGTCATGGCAGTGTTCAACTGGAAGCCAAAAACCGGTCGCTACTATCGCGTGAAACGGTTTATCGAAAGCTTCTTCTCGAAGTTTGACGAATTCCAGAAGGCTCCGCGCCACCAGAAATGGCGCGAGGTGAACCTGGCTGCGGAACTGCCGGGCTGGCGCAGGTATTCGGTTGCCCAAAACTGGCTCGCAGCAAACCAGGCCAAGGTCGCAACAACCGAACCGACCCAGCAACAGCGCAAGTTGTTCGAAGCATTCCAGGCCTATCTGGCGAGCCAGGGTCGCACGGTCGCGCTCAGCCAGGCCGACCAGAAGATTCTGTTCAACAAGTTCATTCAATGGAACGAGGCGGTATCCAAGGCTAACTAAGCAAGACAAAGCCAAGCCGGGAAAACCCGGCTGGCGGGTAAAGTCGATCCAACGAGGTCGCGCGCGTAACAGGGAAATTTAAACCATGACCAAGAAAGCTGACGACAAGCGGGGTGCACTCGATTCGCTGAGGTTGGACCTGGCAGAAACTGCAGATGAAGTCTGGAACAATCATCCAGCCACCAATCTGGATGACGACGACCCCTCCGCGGCGCACCCGCAACACGATGCCCGCGACACGCCCGCAATGTCGGCGGCCCGCCCGCAACGCGCGACGAAACTGAGAACGCGCGAGGAGATTTTCGAACATCGCATGGCGGTAATGGCGCACCGGCGCGCCCAGCTTGACGCCCATCGCAACCGGCAGGCGCGCAGGTGGTTTGCACTCACCGGCGCACTTTTGTTCGTTGGCGCGAGCGGACTTGGCGCTTTCTACTACAGAACCGCCGACGACTGGAAGTTCCTGTCGGTATACAGCCTCGATACGCCAGCCTACCAAAGTGTGCAAACCGCATCAGCGGCTGCTGGCAGCGACGTCCTGGACGGATCCGCCAGTTCACATTTCCAGAGCACCGAAGCACTTGCTGTTTCGCCTCCCGTGGAGCCACAGCAGCAATCCGTCGAAGAGATAACAAGTGCCGCGGTGATTGAAGTCCCACGGCTGCCGGAAGTGGAAATTGAATCTGCTGCTGAGCCGTTGCGCGAGCCTGTTGCCCCTGTACAGGCCACTCCGGAACAGGCCGACTTGGCACAGGCGGTTGCCGAGCCTGAGCCCGCCGCCAAGCCGGCACCGAACTTCGTCAAACCGGAAACCAAGAGATTTGTGCGGGTCGCTCCCACGGCCATGCCTGCACCGCCCAAGACCGTCTACAATCTGAACAAGACCCAATCAACGGAAGCGACCAGCGAACTGATCATGGTACCGGTTGAACCCGCACAGCAGCAGCCGAACCAGAAAGTGGCCAGCCTGTCGCCAAAGGTGATCGCGCCGAAAACCAACTCAACGACAGGGTCCGACGCCAACGACGCCGCCATTGAGAACGCATTGAGTGTACCGCCACAGTCCATGGAACTGAACAGGTCTGAACTGGACGGGAACAACGGCACAGATGAGCAGGCAGCAAGCCCGCTGCCATCCCAGAACGGCAAGAAGATCAGCATCCTGCTCGAACGTGGCGACAAGCTGTTGTTGCTTGGTGACATTGTCTCGGCACGTCAGCTTTACCAGCATGCCTTCCAGCAGGGCGATCAGCTTGCGGCGGCCAGGATCGGTTCCACCTATGACCCGCGGATTTTCGCTCAACTGGGTGTGCAGGGCTTGAGGCCGGACTCAAAGCTGGCGCTGAAGTGGTATAACCGGGCAGCAGATGCAGGCGACGAAAGGGCAAAGCAAACGGCCCGGTCGCTGAGCAGGCAACTCAGCCAGCCCTGAGGCTTGGCCGAGAGCATGTGAGTTGAGCCCGCATCCCGAATCTGTTTCAGCCTGACCGCAACAGTCTCGTGACGTCTCCATGCCGACCATGCCGGTTGGGGAAATTGGCATCGTGTAGATGGTCGTGTCTCTGCCCCTGGAGGCGGCATCATCGGGGTTTATCCGCAATTTCAGCAATGCACGATTGTCTGTGATCGTATTGTCTGCTATCGAACGACCCTGCTGAACAACATGCAAGTGTGAGTGGGCGATGAACGTGCAGGGGCTGACAATTCCTAAGCTGCCGGACTTTCTCATGCCGGTTCCGGTTGTCAAAGCCGGCGAGGACGTTGGCAAGTTTGTCAGGCTGGCGCTGATGACAGCGATGCTGTCCGTATGTTTCGAGCGAATCCCCGAACTGTTCCAACCAGCCAATTTCCATTGGTTTTTCTCGACCGCCATAGCCGCCGGCGCTGCCATTGTCCTGGCCGCAACCCTGACCGAAAAGTACAGCCGGATTGCAATTGCCATTTTCTGCGTGTTCTTCCTGTACCAGGTATCCACGGCCTGGGCCGGACAGGCAAACCACGCCTGGCTTGCCGTGTGGACCATTCCGCTCGCCTTGATATTCTCAAAATGGTGGCAGCAACCGCTATATGCAGACTACCTGCGGATCACCCTCGGTGTCGTAATGCTCGGCGCTGCGGCGCAAAAACTGCTTGCCGGCACCTATCTTGACGGCTCTTACATGGCCTTCATGAGCTATTTCGGCACCACCACCGAAAACATGTTTTACGTCCTGTGTTCCAGAGACACGCTGAATTCGCCTTGCGGCTGGCACAAGTTCCTCGGCACCTTCATCGTGCTTTGGCAAATTGGAGTCGGGTTGCTGCTGCTGGCAGGCTTGCGCTCCTTGCTGTTCCTCACGGTCGAAGTCGGCTTTCTGCTCGGCGCGGGACTGTTCGCCGACGAGATGAACTTTCAGGTCCTGAACATCTCATTGCTGTGTGTCGCATTCAGGTTTGGGATGTCCTATGGACTGTTCCTGGTTTGCGCGGTGTTGCTGCTCATAGATCTGCATAGCATCGGAGGGTTCGTTGACTATGTCCTATGAACTCCCGTTCTCGAGGCCCCGTGGCTGGTCAGCACAAAAGGTCATCCTTCTGGGCCTCGTCGCAATTCACGCAATATGGATTGTCATCCACTTGAACCTGGTGTCACGTGAGTTGATAAACCCGTGGAAGCTCGGCGGCTACGGCATGTACACCACGGTGCATCCCAGCCCTGCGGTGTATTTGTTCGATAGCCGGTTTCAGGGGTTTCAGGTCCCTGTAAAAGATGAGCATCTGAACCGGCTGGCTCGCGAAAACCACCATTTCATCTTTCGCTGCGAACCCATAACCGTGTCGTCGCTGCAGACTTTTCTCTCAAACAATCCCAGATTCCACGGCATCCCGTTGAGGTTCATAGTCACGGAACGAAAGTACCTGCGAAACCCGATCCGGACCGAACGCCGGCCACATGCTGTGCTCGAGATTCGCTGGACCGGGCAAGTCACGTTCGACTATGCTACCAAGGTCTGTGGCAAAGTGTATCGTGGTGAGTCCGAACTGAAATCATGACAGCTTCTGCAATCACTCTTGTGTATGACGGCGATTGCCCCGTGTGCCGGAACTACACTCAGCACCTGTCTATCAGACAGGCGGCCGGGACCTTTGAGCTGCTCAATGCCCGCGACAATCCGCCGATCGTGCAAGAGATAAACGACCTGAACCTGGATATTGACGAGGGATTTGTCCTCAAGATCGGCGATCAGTTTTACCACGGGGCCGACGCCATCCACACGCTGTCCCTGTTGAGCACAAGAACCGGCCTGTTCAACAGGATGAACTTCCTGGTCTTCAGGTCAAAGCGCCTGTCCAGAATTTTGTATCCAATCCTCAAGACGGGCCGGGCCGCGCTGCTGGCGCTGCTTGGCAAGACGAAACTGAACAACCTCGAAAATCGTCAGTAGCGGCACACCGGTCGGTCAACTATCTGGCCGCCAGCAACGCCTGCCGCAGCACCTCAGAGTTTCCGATGTGATTGGCCAGTACCAGTATGAGGCGGGCATTGAATGCCTGGCTCTCCTCGTCGTTCAAGCCGTCATGCGCACTCAGGAGTTGTGCATAGAAATCGTCGTGCTCGGCCAGATTCGGCGCGGTCACGAGCCGGTCAGTTTGTGCCATTGCGATTCTCCTGATTGAGCGCCAGCGCTGCTTCCATTGCTTCGACCACGGCAATTTTTGAGTATTGCAGCCACCTAGCCACTATGTGCTGGTCTGGCCGCAGCAGGTAGACAGCACCGGTTTCGTTGCCAAGATAACGCTGACGGGCGATGTCGGTCGCTTCCACCTCCAGTGTGGTGACACTGTCCGGCAGCTCTTGCGGGTCTGGTACCGGCCGACCAACAAACAACAGGCAGAAACCAGTGCCTGTCCTGCTCAACAGCCAGTCATCGCCCAGCGGCGCATCCTGCGCCGGGGCGCCGGATCGTGCTGTGTCGGGCCAGCTGTGCCGCGGCTCGTCTTTGTCGGCCACGCATGTGTAGCTGCACGGCAAGGACAACCGCCCGGAATTGACCAGCGCCCTGGCAAATTCCACCTCGCCCGCCAACTTCAATACGGCCTGCCGAAACCGTCTCTCCATCGCCGACTTGGGTGTCATGAACGAAGTGGCGCGCGCCGAATTGGTCAGGTTCTCATCTGCACCTTCAACCCGTTCCATATTGTAGGTTTCCAGCAGATCGATCGGCGCCTGCTGCCGAACGATCTGCGCCAGTTTCCAGCACAGATTGTCTATGTCCTGAATACCGCCATTGCCGCCTCGGGCGCCGAACGGAGAGACCACGTGTGCCGAGTCACCGGCAAACACGATCCGGCCGTGCACGAACCGCTCCAGGCGGGCACACTGAAACGAGTACACTGACACCCAGTCCAACTCGAAAGCCCGATCTCCCATCATCGCCTTGATGCGCGGGACAACCCGTTCCGGTCGGCTCTCCTCTTCAGCGTCCGCTTCCGGCCCCAACTGCAGGTCGATGCGGTAGATGTTGTCCGGCTGCTTGTGCAGCAGCGCTGACTGGCCGGAATGGAAAGGCGGTTCAAACCAGAACCACCGTTCGGACGGAAAATCGGCCTTCATTTCGACATCTGTGATCAGGAAGCGTTCATCGAACTGCGTCCCGTCAAAGGAAAGCCCGAGCATGGAGCGCACCGGCGACCGGGCACCGTCGCACGCCAGGACAAAGTCTGCCTGCAGCTTGTAGTCTCCGTCGGGTGTGGAAACCTTGAGCGAGACGGCGCCGTCGCCCTGCTCTATGCCGGTTACCCTGTTCTTCCACCTCAGATCGATCAGATCCGGAAAGTCGCCGCATCGCTCCACCAGGTACTGTTCCACATGGTACTGCTGCAGGTTGATGAAAGCGGGCATTTTGTGCCCTGCCTGCTGCAGCAGGTCGAAACTGTAGACCTCGCGGTCGCCATGGAACAAACGCCCGACCTTCCATGTCACCCCCTTGGAGACCATGCGCTCGCCAACCCCGAGCCTGTCGAAAATCTCCAGCGTGCGCTTCGACCAGCAAATGGCCCGGGAACCGATCGACACGACATCGTTGTCGTCCAGCACAATCGTGCGCACCCCGTGCAGCGCCAGGTCAATTGCCGCGCTCAGCCCGACGGGCCCGGCACCGACAATCGCAACCGGACAGGGCGCGGTGGTTTTGCCCGACAGTTCCGGTGCAATTTCGTAGTGGAACGGCTTGTACTCGTACCTGCTCATCGATCAGCCCTGCAGCGCCTCCCACATCTGCTTGTCACGCGCCGCCGTCCAGATGCGCGGAGTGTCGACATCGCGGGCTTCATCGTAGGCACGCGCCACGTTGAACGGCAGACAGTGCTCATAGATGGCGTAGTCGGAAAATTTCGGATCGCACTGTTCGCGGCAAGCCTCATAGGCGGCCTTCAGATCACCACCCTTCAGGGCGACGCGGGCAACCGGATTGAAGGTCGAGCGGATGAAATCCGCTGTCAGGTCGAGCGCTTCGCTGACCATCTCGCGGCCGACCAGTGCGTCTCCCCTGCCCGGTGCGATCGCGTCGACATCCCAGTCACGGATGGTCTCAAGCGTCTCCGGCCAGTCATGAAAGTGCCCGTCGCCGCAATAGCAGGCCGATTTGTATTCGACGATATCACCGGTGAACATGACATTTGCATCCGGCACGTAGGCGACGATGTCGCCTGCCGTGTGGGCCCGTCCGAGAAACATCAGATCGATACGGCGATCGCCCAGATAGACTGTCATGCGGTCATTGAACGTTGTTGTGGGCCAAGTCAGGCCGGGAATGCTCTCATGACCTTGAAACAATCGTGGAAACCGCTCGAACTCCGAATCCCAGTCCTCCTGGCCCCGCTCAACAACCATCGCCCGGGCCATTTCGGACATGATGACTTCAGACGCATCATACGCAGATGCGCCAAGCACGCGCACGGCATGATAGTGGCTCAGCACCACATGGGTGATCGGCTTGTCGGTGACGGTGCGAACCTTTTCTATGACCTTGCCGGCAAGCCGCGGCGTGGCCTGCGCGTCGACGATCATCACGCTGTCATCGCCTATGATGACACCGGTGTTGGGATCACCTTCAGCAGTAAAGGCATACAGGTTGTCGCCGATCTCGTTGAACGAGATCTTCTTCTCTTCCATGTCTCCGGTGGACGCGAACTGTTTAGCCATGATGCCTGACAACCTTCTGTGTGATTGAGCCGAAAATCGAATTGCCGCTTTCCGTCATCATCCGAATGTCCACGACATCCCCGAATGACAGGAACGGTGTGTGCGCCTTGCCGGTACGAACTGTTTCGACCATCCGCACCTCGGCAATGCACGAGTACCCTGCCCCGCCGTCGGCGACCGGCTTGCCCGGCGACCCGTCTCCACCCTTGTTGGAAACCGTGCCCGAGCCGATGATCGTGCCTGCGCACAGCGGCCGGGTGCGTGCAGCATGGCAGATCAGGTCGCCGAAATCGAATGTCATGTCGATGCCCGCATCCGGTCTGCCGAACGCACTGCCGTTGAGGTCTGACAGCACCGGCAAATGCACCTTGCCGTCTTTCCAGACAGGCCCGAGCTCGTCCGGCGTCACGGCGACCGGCGAAAATGCGGTTGACGGCTTCGACTGAAAGAAGCCGAAACCCTTCGCCAGCTCGCCGGGTATCAGATTTCGCAGCGACACGTCATTGGCCAGCATGATCAGGACGACATGGTCAAGTGCGGTCTCGCGTGACACGCCCATTGGCACGTCATCGGTCACCACAGCGATCTCGGCTTCGAAGTCGGCACCCCAGCCCTCGTCCTCCAGCACAATGTCGCCATGAGGGTCCAAAAAACTGTCCGACCCGCCCTGGTACATCAGCGGTTCAGACCAGAAGCTCTCTGGCATGTCGGCACCGCGCGCCTTGCGGACCAGTTCCACATGGTTCACGAAGGCCGAACCGTCCGCCCACTGATACGCACGCGGCAATGGGGACCGGCAGCCGGACTGGTCAAACGGCTCACCCATTTGCTGTTCGCGTTCCAGTTCCGCGGCCCGGCTTGCCAGCAGCGGCGATATCCCGGCCCAGTTGTCCAGCGCATGCTGCAGTGTCGCTGCGATCCCGTCCGCGGACACACACCGCGCAAGGTCTCGCGTCACAATCGCCAGAGCCCCGTCGCGGGTGCCGTTTTCAAGTGATGCCAGTTTCATGCGGGCTTACTTCGCAGCCTCGCTGCTGAACTTCTTTGCCAGGCCGTCCCAACAGCTAGCGTAATCCTCCTGCAGGGTCTCCAACCGGGCCGCATAACTTGTCAGGTGTTGCGGAAACCGGGTTTCAAACATGAACGCCAGCGTGTTTTCCAGCTTGTGAGGTTTCATCTCCGCCGTGCTTGCCTTCTCGAAGGCGTCAAGATCGGGCCCATGCGGCAACATGCAGTTGTGCAGGCTCATGCCGCCGGGCACGAAGCCCTGCTCCTTGGCGTCGTAGACCCCGTGGATCAGCCCCATAAACTCCGACATGATGTTCATGTGATACCAGGGCGGCCGGAAGGTGTGTTCGGCCACCGACCACCGTTCCGGGAAGATGACAAAGTCGATATTGCCGGTGCCGGGAGTTTCCGACGGGGCGGTGAGAACGGTGAAGATGGATGGATCCGGGTGATCAAAAAGCACTGCGTTAACCGGCGAAAACGTCCTTAGGTCGTATTTGAACGGCGTGTAGTTGCCATGCCAGGCAACCACATCAAGCGGCGAGTGATCGATTTCTGACGCATACAGCCCGCCACACCATTTCATGATCACCGTGTGTTGTTCATCCACGTCTTCGAATGCCGCGACAGGCGTCTTGAAATCCCGCGGATTGGCCAGGCAGTTTGCCCCGATCGGGCCGCGCTCGGGCAAGGTGAACTTCGCGCCGTAGTTTTCGCACACATATCCGCGGGCCGGACCGTCGATGACGTCTACGCGGAACTTCATGCCACGTGGCACCAGGCAGATTTCGCAAGGACCCACATCAAGCTTGCCCATTTCGGTGAACACCAGTATCCGGCCCTGCTGCGGCACGATAAGCAGTTCGCCGTCAGCATTGAAAAAGCTCGTCCCTGTCATCGACCTGTTGGCAAAAAACAGGTGAACGGCCATGCCCGCCTGGGTGTTGACATCACCGGCGGTTGTGACAGTGCGGATTCCTTCCACAAACGAAACTTCACCGTCCGGGAAAGGCGGCGGGTCCCAGCGCAACTGGGTGGGAGCGAGATCGTGATCATCAAGGCACGGAGCGCTCTTCCACTCAGGCAGATCCAGCTTCCTGAACTGTCCGACATGCTTCACCGACGGGCGGATCCGGTACAGCCAGGATCTTTCGTTCTGACCGCGCAGGGCGGTGAAAGGGGAGCCTGACAACTGTTCGGCATACAGGCCGTATGCGCAGTTTTGCGGCGAATTCTGCCCCTGTGGCAGAGCCCCTTCGAGTGCTTCTGTTTCGAAATCGTTCCCGAAGCCCGGCTGGTAGTCCAGTTTCATGATGACATTTCTTGCTGATTTCAATTGCTTCAGTGATCGGCTAACAATGATGGTTACATTTGTAACTATCAAGAGAGATGTATGGCCCAGAAACTACAGTTGGAAAACTTCCTGCCCTATCGGTTGAACCGCGCAGCAGCTGCCGCCAGCGTCCAGCTGTCATCCATTTACCGGCAAAAGTATGGCCTCACCGTTCCGG
>JBCCVY010000117.1:0-9896 GCA_039194725.1 Pseudomonadota bacterium | reverse complement strand
TTCCATTTGCGCGCGACCACCAGCAAATCTTCATGGGTCAGGCAGGTGCCGATGACCGAGCAACACCAATGACCCATCTCAAAAAGCCGAATGCGGCGGCCTTTCGGCCGGGCCGCCGCATTCTCCAAACCATCCCGCTCGATGGCTTGTGCTTCAAAGTCAGACAGTATCTGCTGGCTACCGCCCATTACTCAGACTGGTTGGTTGAAAATTCGGTTTCGTAGGCGAACAACACACCGATGGTGTGACTGTCCACATCTCCCTCCTCGGCAAATTTGTAGCCAACTGCAAGTGACGTGTTTTCAAACAGCTCGCGCCCGACCGTTGCCTGGAACAGCTTGTCATCGAAATTGGTGCCTGCCGGTCCGCCGGACAGATCACGCACAGTGAAACTGGTCGCTCCGAACCATTCATCCTTTGCCACTGCCAGGCCGGCAGTTGCGTACAGCGCATCGTTCTCGCCACCGTCGAGATTGTCGAAAATGGCAATTTCGCCATTAAGCGCAAACTTGACACCATCAGCGGTTTCGATTTCCTGGGTGGCGCCAAAGGCCACACCGGTTTCGTCCGACACATCGCCATCACCGGCTTCCTGATGACGGAAGCTGACATGATAGGAAAAGCCCGGCAGGGATGCGATTTCTCCACCATCCAGCGCGATCGCAAAAGATGTGAAATCTTCCGTGTTGCTGGCGCCACCGTCGGCAAGCGACAATTGCCCGCGCCGGGTGAAGGCCGAGTTGGACAAAGCAGATGTATCGGCAAAGAACACCGCTGCCTGCAATACATGCTGACCAGCGTCGCCGGCATCAAACGTGTACGACCCGCCAAACCCGATACGCTCCGTCAGTTCGTAATCTTCGGCGAAATCGACGCCGTAGATGCCGGGCGTCGCATCCCATGCGGTTCCGAAGGCCGGGTTGATCTTGCCGCCAAACAGGGTGAACTGACCCAGGTTCACGATCAGGTGCAGGGTTTCGACATAACCACCGTGATCTTCAAAAAACCGGTCCTCAAACGGATCTGGATCGAGTACCGGCTCCAGGATCAGGTCGGTGTGCACAGTAAAGATTTCCGACAGGTTGAAATCCAGAGAGGTCTCGACCGTCGCGAATGTGTCGGTGATTTCCGCGCCGGGATCATCGGAATCAAACGTGGTGTCACTTTGCACTTCAAACACGAAGCTGCCCGATACATTGGGAAACTGCGCCAGCGTGTCCGGCACCTCGAAATCTGCCGCCTGCGCCTGCGTGGCCGGCACCACAGCAAGACACGCAGCCAGCGCGATGCCCGATGCGGCATTGGTAATTCTGAACACTTGGTTTTGCCCCTCTTACTGGTTGACGGCGGACGGATTGTCCAGGCTGTCGGATCCCTCCACCTCGATCTTGAGATCGAGAGCTGCCACGACTTTTTCGATCGTGCGGGTCTGTGCTACCAGCGCGTCGATGGCAGCCTGGACGACAGCATTGCCCTCGGCGTTACCTTCACCGATCATCTGATCGTAGCTTTCACCGTCTTCGGCACGCTTGGCCAGAACCTGCATCTTGGACACTGTGTCGGCGATCTTCTCACGCAGTTCAGTGTCCAGCGCGGCATCCTTTGCCTTGACCAGGTCGGACAGGGCCGCGCCTTCAACAACCGACCCGTCGAGACGCTTGTACTTGCCCAGGTAAACGTTCTGGATGCCTATGACGTCGTACAGATGCGAGTTGTGCGTATTGTCCGAAAAGCAGTCATGCTCCTCTTCGGGATCATGCAGCAGCAGACCCAGTTTCATCCGTTCACCGGCCAGTTCGCCGTATGACAGTGATCCCATGCCAGTGAGAATTGCCGTCAGTCCAGACTTGGCCTCGCCTTCCGCCAGGGTCTTGCGGGCAGCGCCGTCGCCTGTCCAGTTTGCGGCCATGTCTTCAAGGTCCTTGATGAGCAGATCGGTGGCAGCCTGGAGATACTCAGCCCGACGGTCACAATTGCCGCCGGTGCAATTGGAAGTGTCGAAATCCGTGTGCGGGCGGCTGCCGGCGCCAGGTCCGGTGCCGTTGTTGTCCTGGCCCCAGAGCAGAAACTCGATGGCGTGATAGCCGGTGGCCACATTTGCTTCCACACCGCCCACCTCCTGCAGGCTTTCCAGCACCTGCGGTGTGATGCTGGTTGCATCAATCGTCTTGCCGCCGGCAGTGACGGTTTTGTTGGCAACCACGTTGACGGTGTAGAACGGGTTTTCGTCCGAGCTGTCACCATATCCGGCCGGATCAACATAGTCGATCAGACCCTCGTCAAGCGGCCAGGCATTCACTTTGCCTTCCCAGTCATCCACGATCGCGTTGCCGAACCGGTACACCTCGGTCTGCTGATAAGGCACGCGCGCCGCGAGCCATGCAGTGCGCGCCGCGGCGAGACTTTCAGCCGACGGCGCGGCTACAAAGGCATCAACAGCCGTCTTGAGCGCCCGGGCCGAGGTCAAGGCGTCAGCATACTTTGCAGCGGCGATGTCCGAGTACGTGGCAATCACCGACACGGCATCAGCAGCCTTGGCTTCCTGCACCGGAGCAAACACCGTCAGGGCTGCAAGCGATGCTGTGATCAAGGTTTTTTTCATCTCATGTGTTCCTTCAATTCATCTTGGGAAATTGCAGCATTTCCGCCGACGGGCAGGCCGGGCAGATGGCGTTGGACTTGCCGGTCAGTGCGTCGAGCACATCCTGGCCGAGCGGTATGAAAAACAGGGCATGGGCGGTAAACGCATCGGCCACAGCCTGACCGGCTGACAGCAGACCTTTCAGATTTTCCGGATGGCATTGCGCGGCATTGCCCAGCACCAGCCTGACCGCAACATCGGCCGCCGCGGCATCCTTTCTCTGCAAGCACACTATGAAATTCAGAATTTGGCTCTCGTCATGGCTGAGCCGGCGGCAACCGTAAGGGAATAAAGAGTAGCCGCGCGGCTCGTATTTGCGCAACACGCGGACGAAGTACTGGACCTCTCCCAAGAGCCGGCGAGCACACACGGCGTCGACCTCTCGACAATAGGTCTGCCAAGCGGTTTCCCAACACTCGATGTCACTGTAGTCGAATCCTTCAATGGTGCAGCGCAGGCCGACTGTGAACAGCCGTTCCGGCTTGTTGTCCAGAACGCGCTGCGCCCCGGCTTTCACCATGTTTGCCTGATCAATACCCATGCCTGCACCAGTAGGTTAAATATCTGACTGTTTTTGTCGGGTATCACTGATGTCGACAGGAGGTCAACTGAAAAGACTCGATTTATTTAATAAAAACAATATTTTAGAGTTATTCTAATTATAGGATGCCGGATAATCCGTAATTGGAACAACACGGTAACAGCCGCCGAGAGTGGTTCGTTGCCGGGTCCGGATGAATCGTCGCATACCGCCCATGGCTAGCGTTCTAGACCAGCGGCAGCCTGACATACCGGCCCGGGTCTGCCGGGTTCTGGTACTTGTTCATGGCACCGTGATCGAGAAAATGCCGGTGCAGGAATTCCAGCTTGTCCTGCGACAGGGTTATGCCAAGCCCGGGCCCTTCCGGCACCCGCACGACATTGTTCTTCGGGCGGAACGGACCTTCCTCGATCACATCATGGGGCTGCATTCTGAGCAGCGACTGGTTGGGCCGGGTGATCCAGCTCTGCGAGGCGCACAGGTGCATGTAGGCGGCCGTCGCCACACCGCTGTCACCGGAGTAACACCAGAACCCGATACCCATTTTCTCGCATGCGCCGATGAACTTCAGCGTGGCGGTGAACCCGCCATGTCCGGCGATGTTGGTGACGATATTGTCCGGCACACCCAGCGACACCGCCTTGGGAAAGTCGGTATTGTGGGACGAAAACGCCAACCGCGTATGCGGGCGCAGACGGGCCATGTCCTCGTAGGTGCCGACCGGATCCTCCCAGCAGTCAATGCCAAGGTCTTCCAGCGCCGGAGCCATCATCCGCGCTGTGGCAACCGAATAGGCGTGATTGGAATCAACGCGCAGCGCCGCATCGTCACCAACTGCTCGCCGGACAGCGCCGGCCAGCGCGATGGCGGCGGCAGGGTCGGCGTCGGACATCTTGCCTTCGAACATGGTGGAGCCGTGCTCCTCGCGCATGCGCACGCAGTAGTCGGCAACCGCTTCGGCGCTTGCTTCACCGCCCTTGCCGCCCTGATCAAGGCGATAGGCAAAGTACTCGGTGAACGCGATGTCCTTGCGCACGGCACCGCCCAGCAGCTGGTACAGCGGCTGGTCCCAGGCCTTGCCGCGCAAGTCCCACAACGCCATTTCAACTCCACCCCAGATGGCCGTCATGGCGAGCTCGGACACCGACTGCACGCCGCGGGTCGACGGCAGGCAGCGCAGTTCGCAATCTGCAATGTCGATCGGATCGCATCCCGCCAGCGCCTCGGCAAAGGTGTTGTTGATGACATCAGCGGCAACGGCGGAAGGCGCTTCCCCGATGCCGGTCAGGCCTTCGTCTGTCTCCACCTCGATGATGGTCTGGGTGAATCCGGGCAAGGCGCCATAGGACCAGACATAGGCTGCCTCCAGCGGCACGTTGACGGGTGTGGCGCGGACACGGGTGATTTTCATCAGGCGGTTTCCTTCGAGCTTGCCCGGTCCGACAGACTGGGCAATAGTGCGGTTTCGCCGCCTCATGCGCTATCGGGGCCGACAACAAGATCAACGACAATCCACAGGGAAGTTACAACATGAAACGCCTATTTGTATCACTGTTGGCTGCATTGGCAGTAGCCTTCACCTCGGTGGCTGCGATGGCTGCCGACACAACACTTCGCATCTCGCTGCAGTTGCCTCTGAAAAGCCATCTCGGCCAGAACCTGGAACTGTTCAAGGCCGAGGTTGAGAAGAACTCAGGCGGCAAGGTCGAGGTGCAGATCTATGATTCAGCCCAGCTCTACAAGGACAAGGAAGTGCCCCAGGCTGTGGGATCCGGCTCCATCGAAATGGGGGTTGCCTCACTGACCCGATTTGTCGGCGATGTGCCGGCGGTTGACATTTTCTACGTGCCGTTCCTGTTCAATTCCGAAGAACTGGTGCGCAAGGCCGTGGCGCCGGGCAGTGCCGTGCGGACCCCGATCGACGAAGCCATATTGGGCACAGGCTCGCGGGTGTTGTGGTGGCAGGCCTATGGCGGGGCCATCCTGCTGTCCAAGGGCGCGCCGGTCAAAACACCGGATGACATGAAGAACAAGAAGGTGCGGGTGTTCGGCAAGACGCTCGGCGCCTTCACCGAAGCAGCCGGCGGCTCGCCGACACTGATTTCCGGTTCGGAGCAGTACCTCGCCTACCAGCGCGGCACCGTCGACATCGGCATGACCGGCGTGTCCGGCGTCAAGTCACGCAAGCTGTGGGAGGTCATGGACCACATTACCGTGACCAACCATGCGGACATCGAATTCGTCGTACTGGTCAATGAGAAGTTCTGGCAGGGCCTGTCTGAAGACACCCGCAAGGTGATCACCGACGCCGCGCTGAAAGCCGAAGTGACGGTTCGCGACAGGGTCAGCCAGATCGAGAAAGATGCCTATGCGGCTGCCAAGGAAAGCGGCATGACGATCTACACGCCAACCGACGATGAAGTGGCTGCCTGGCGGAAGACAGCGCAGCCGGTCATTGACGGGTACAAAGCGGCTGCCGGCGACCTCGGTGCCAAGATACTGAAGGCAGCACAGTCACTGCAGTAGTCACCGCCGGCTGATGGCCGGGGTCAACAGAACCGTAACCGGTTTCAGATCCCGGCCAGGGCCTGGTACTGATTGGACTTTCGTCTTTGCAGGGGCATGGCGTGAGCATCTGGGACAAGACAATAGACTGGCTGGGCACGGTGGGGGCCTGGCTGTTCTTTGCCACCGGCATGTTGCTGACCTGGGAAGTGGTGGCGCGCTATGTGTTTTCTGCGCCAACCATCTGGGCTGCCGAGATTTCTCAGATGTTTCTGATCTGGGGCATGTATATCGCCTTGCCGCACACCATCGCCCGGCGCAGGAACATCAATATTGAACTGCTATACGAGCGGCTACCTGCCTGGGCACAACGGTTCTGCGACCTGGTGACCGTCATGTTCACCGGTTTTTTCTGTGTCGTGGTGTTCTGGTTCGGCTGGGAAATCGCCTGGGACAGTTTCGTGCGCGGCCGGTCGACCGGCACCATGCTCAACATTCCGAACTGGTGGACCGAAATGGTCATTCCGCTGGGCTTCGCCCTGTCGGTGCTGGTGTGTGCGGCTGACCTTGTCAGGCTGGCACTCGGCAAGCCGATGCCGGAATCAACCGGTGACGGCGGTCACTAGATGACCACAGTCCTGATCCTTGTAGCGCTGTTCACCCTGCTTTTGATGCGGGTGCCGGTGGCGTTTGCGCTCGGCGGCCTGGGCCTGGTGCTGCTGCTGATGGGCGGGTTCTCGCCATTGATGGCACCGCAGAGCATGTTGGGCACCATCGACAATTTCGTGCTGCTGGCCGTGCCGCTGTTCCTGTTGATGTCCAACGTGCTGCTGAAAGGTGGCGTCGGGCGCGATCTGTTTGCCGCAGTCCAGGCGTGGGTCGGACACCTGCCCGGCGGCCTTGCCATCGCGACGGTGATCTCGTGCGGCATCTTCGCCGCCATCTCGGGCTCGTCCGTGGCCACGGCAGCGACCATCGGCACCGTGGCCATCCCGGAGATGAGCCAGCGCGGATATCCGCGTCCCTTCGTGCTGGGCCTGCTGGCGGCCGGCGGCACATTGGGCATCCTGATCCCGCCATCGATCCCGATGATCGTGTACGGGTTCATCACCGAAGAGTCCGTGATCAAGCTGTTCCTCGCCGGTATCGGGCCTGGCCTGATGCTGATGGCGCTGTTTATCGGGTTTTCGATGATCTATGCGTGGCTGTCGCCGCAATGCCAGTCATCGCCCAAGGCGAGCTGGAGCGAGCGGCGCAGCACGGGCCTGCGCGCACTGCCGGCCCTGGGTCTGGCAGGGCTCATCATATGGGGCATTTACTGGGGCGTGTTCACGCCCACCGAAGCGGCGGCAATAGGCTTTGCCGCCTCGCTGATCATCACCGGCGTCATCCTGCGCACCCTGACCTGGGAAACCCTGAAGGAAGCGGTCACGCAATCCATGGTGACGACCGTCACCATCCTGTTGATCGTTGCCGGCGCCAAGGTGTTCGGCAAGGCGATCTCGCTGTACCGGATCCCGCAGGACGTGTCGTTCTTCATCTCGCAGAACTTCTCCGAAGCCTGGCTGTTCATTCTGGTCGTGGGCGCCGTGCTGGTGCTGATGGGGCTGTTCCTGGAGGCGCTGTCGATGATGCTGATCATGGTGCCTGTGCTGGCACCTTCCCTGCTCGGCCTCGGCATCGACCCGATCTGGTTCGGCGTGTTCTTCGTGATCATGATCGAGTGCGCCCTGATCACGCCGCCGGTGGGGCTGAACCTGTACGTGATACAGGCCGTCGGCAAGGCCTCCATGCAGGAAGTGGCGAAGGGCGTGTGGCCATTTCTGAGCCTGATGCTGCTGACGGTGTTCCTGATCTACGAGTTCCCCGACCTCGCCATGTATATTCCGTTCAAACTTTGAGAGGCTCAGATGACCATGCAATCGCCTGCCGCCCGACTTAAGGAACTCCTGGCAGAGGACACCTGCCACGTGATGCCGTGCTGCTGGGACGCACTGAGCGCCAAGATGATCGGCGATGCCGGCTTTGGCTTCACCTTCATGTCGGGTTTTGCCGTGTCCGCATCGCGCATCGGCGCGCCCGACACCGGCCTGATCTCGTTTGGCGAGATGCTCGACCAGGGCCGCAACATCTGCGCCGCCACCGACATTCCTGTGATTGGCGACGGCGACACCGGATACGGCAATGCACTCAATGTTCGCCGCACGGTGGAGCAGTACGCCCGCGCCGGTTTCGGCGCGGTCATGATCGAGGACCAGGTGTCGCCGAAGAGATGCGGCCACACCAAGGGCAAGCTGGTGGTCGATCGCGACGAGGCATTCAACCGGATCAGAGCGGCAGTGGATGCGCGCGAGGCCGGTGCCGACATCATGATCCTGGCGCGCACCGATGCCCGGCACGGGCACGGGCTGGACGAAGCCATCGAGCGGGCCAGGGGATTTTCCGGCCTGGGCGCCGACATGCTGTTTGTCGAAGCGCCGCAGTCTGAAGACGAGATGGCGCGCCTGACCGACGCAGCGCCGGGCATTCACATGGCCAACCTGGTGGAAGGCGGCGCGACACCGATACTGCACCCCGACCGCCTGCATGAACTGGGCTACAGCTTCGCCGCCTATCCGCTGACGCTGATGTCAGCTGCCATGAAAGCGATCACCGCATCACTGGCCGAGATGGCCGAGCGCAAACACCCTGCCGACCGGCTGCTGGATTTCGCCGACCTGCGCGCTGCGGTCGGGTTCGATGCCTATTACGAAGCGGAGAAGGCCTATTCGGACAGCCGGGACTGAGGGCAATTTGCCCCCTAGCCCACGCGCAGCAGCTTGTAGCAGAGCAGCTTTGACAGGTTGAGCAGCAGTTTTGCCGCCAGCTGCGGCTCGTTTACGGCCAGCTTCTTCAGGTTGCTTTCGCTCAGGGACAGAACACGCGTGCCGTCGGTTGCCACGTACACGTCGGCCGCCCGCGGGCTTTCCAGCAGAAACGCCATTTCACCGACAATATCGCCGCTGCAGCACACGTCCACGACGCGATCGCCAGTGCGCACTTCCAGCGTGCCGGACAATACGGCGAACATGTTCTGGGCAACATTGTCGGCCTTGATCAGGTGATCACCGGCCTGGCATTCAATCGCATTGCTCTTGGACAGGCAACGCTGGCATTCATCCTCGCTCAGGCCATCGAACAGGTGGGTCGGGTTTTCAGCCAGCTGGATGGCCTGCTCGATTTCAGACTGATACTCCTTCTGCGGCGTCAGCGCCTGGCTCAGGACGACGCGGCCGGAAGACAACAGCTGCGGCAGGCAGGCAGGCACGTTGGCGGCTTCGCCATAGTCCTGCAAGAGGTTCAAAAACGGCGACTTCACCTGCTTCATGTAGGCAATGTCTTCCGGCACCATGACCAGCGGCACCAGATATCCGGTTTCCTTGCTGTTGACGTTCCGGTCGGCATAGGTGCGAAACCCCATGCCCAGATAGAGATTGAGCAGATGAGGTTCGCAGTCCCCGAAGATCAGCTGGATGCGATGTTCGTTGACGAAGGCCAGATAGGTCTGGAACAGGCGGAAGATCAGATCCGTGCCACGCTGGCTTGGTGCGACCATGAAGCGCTCGCCGACAATCATCTGCTCGCACGGGATTTGTTCCAGAAACCGGGCTAGGTCGTACTGCTCGACCTGGCGGGCGCACAAGGGTGCATCGCCACCCCAGTTGTGCCGCATGGTGGCGACGATCTGCTCCCCGTCCGTGGCGTAATAGAGCCTGGCGGTCTCATCTTCAGGCTCGCAGAAAATGCGCTGGTCATGGTCGGCCACGGAACGGTACCTGCCCATCTCCTCGACATAGATGTCATAGCGGAAACGGTACACGTCATGACGCTGCTGCGGGGTAACGGCTTCGTGGATGGTCGGCTTCATCTCGGACTGGTCTTTCTTGCGCATACAACTCTGACGGGTAATTCAAACCTTAACCTGCAACCGGCTAACAGCGCCATGCAAATTGCGATGTGAAGAGATGCACAAGCTGCGAACCGGCTTGTGGATGTGGGCTCAGTATGCGACTGTTTTAAAAGCAATTGTTACGTTATCCGGAGGCGAACATGCTGGACAAAACCCAAGCTGACCAGGGCTCCGTCACCCCGCATGAACGGCCCGACGGCGTGCCGGTTTTCACCTCACCGCCGCTGAAGTCGGCGCGACCGCCACGCTGTCCGCCGTTT
>JBCCVY010000116.1:0-9926 GCA_039194725.1 Pseudomonadota bacterium | reverse complement strand
GTTTCACCTGTTTGACTTGCTTAACTTGATCGCCCTGGGTGATCTGTGCGCTGGTGCGCGGTGCCGACGGCAGGATGCGGTCATAATATCGCTTCGAGCCGGTTGCTGCGGCAGGCTGGCTGTAGCCGACGGTCGTCGCGACCTTCGGGGTTGCCGGCTCTTGCGGGCTGACCGCGGTCGCGTTTGTGACCGCAACCGGTTTGCTGGTTTCGCTGCCCGGCCAGGTCAGCATGCCGGAAAGCGACGCACTGGCCAGCCTGGCCTGCCGCTCAAGCTGATAACCAAGTTCCGGACCGTACAGGCCCAAGGTGATCCCGCTCGACACGCAGGTTATGCCGACAAAGGTGGCAATCGCCATCTTCGCCAGGATGCTGGTTGGCTTGTGGGTGCCGGCAGGCCGCCTCATGCGCTGAGCCCGGATGGCTGCAACCGAAAAATTGGTGTTGCCGGGACGGCGGTTGTAACCGCCATGAACATTACGCTCTTCTGACTGATCGCCCAACAGGCTTTCCTCCATGGCTGGAATGCTGGCCGCCAGATCTTCCGGCTGTGCGGCTTGGTTTTGACCGTTTTGCTGAGTGAACAGGCGCGGGGTGCGCAAGTCGCGCCGCGATCGTTTGCGAGGCGCTTCGAACTTCGACTTGGGCTGAGGCCTGACATCGGGCCTGCCGTCGATCCGCCTGATGATCGGACCATCGTCGTACGGGTCTGTCACATCAGCGTCCTGGCGTGGAGGCTCGATACGAAACGCAAATGACATATCTTCGCTACGGGGGCGAAGTTGTTCATTCTCGTGCTTGGCGTGCACAGCGGTCTGCGCGTTTTCCTGCGCATCTTCGCTGGCTGCATCATTGCCGACGAGGGGGTGCTCGGCGCTGACTGACATTATCAGAAATTCCCTTGAGTAACTAAGAGGGCCGTCCCTCAGCTTGCACTTTAGGGCGGATAAAGACCGCAATATGATAGGTATAAGGCAATTTTGTGCAGGCAGATCATCAGCTTGCGGCGTTTCTGGCATACGGCAGATGAACAACTGGCGCTTGTGCACAAGCGTGAAACAGCTATTAATCCGGACCGCTGGCCGACCAGAACAAACTTCAAGAATCCGACCAATAAGAGGCAATAAACGTGCAAAGCATCGTCGAACCATTCACCCGCAGAGCAGCTGCCCGCAACGGCCTGATCGTGTATCCCGAAGGCACGGATACACGTATAGTTCAGGCCGTCGTAAACCTGCAGAATTCCGGGCTTTCCCGCGCGGTTTTGCTCGGCAAGCCGGATGCCGTAGCGGCAGTTTTCGACAAGCTGAAATTGTCCCAGGAAGGCATCGAGATAATTGACCCAGCGGTATCTCCGGAACTGCCGGGCCTGCAACAGAAACTGTTGCAGAAAAAGCCGGACATGGACCCTGAGAAAGCCGCCGTGATGGTTCGCGATCCGCTGTATTTTGGTGGTGCCATGGTCGCCTCCGGCCAGGCTGATGCAATGATTGCCGGCGCCGCAAATGCGACGGGAAAAGTGATCTCAGCCTCATTGCGTACCGTGGGGCTGACACCCGGCACCCGGCGCCTGTCCAGCTATTTCCTGATGTCGGTGCCGAATCATCGCGGGCAGGGGCGCAAGGATTTCCTGTTTGCCGATTGTGCTGTGAACATTGACCCGCCTGCCGAGGACCTGGCTGAAATAGCCATTGCGACGGGCAAGACCGCCGCGAACCTGCTGCCTGAACCGGCAAAAGTCGCGTTGCTGTCATTTTCGACCAAGGGAAGTGCGGCGCATGAAGATGTCACCAAGGTCACCGAGGCGCTGGCCATTGTGCGCAAACAGGCCCCCGAACTTGCCGTTGATGGCGAATTGCAGGTCGATGCCGCACTGGTTCCGTCGGTGGCAGAGCGCAAGGTCAAAGGCGATGCAGGTGTTGCCGGCGAAGCCAACGTGCTGGTGTTTCCGGATCTGAACTCGGGCAATATCGGATACAAGCTGGTTCAGTACATGGGCAATGCTGACGCCATCGGCCCGTTTTTCCAGGGCTTTGACAAACCGGTGTGCGATCTGTCACGTGGATGTTCCGTCGACGATGTCATGTCAGCAGCGGTGATCCTGATGGCAACCGCCTGAAGCCCCGGAAACGGTCTAAAAAAGTGATTTTGCGAGGCCGAGGACAGCAAGCAGCGCCAGCAGGCTGATCGCCATGCGCCGGAAGTTTTCCGGTGCCGTTGATACAAATTTCTGCCCGCCGAGCCATACGCCGATGCCCAGTAGCGGAATGCACAGCACGGCCGCAACAAAGGTGTCGCTGGAAATGACACCGGCATAGCCCAGGATCGGCAGGGCTACGATGTCGATGGCGCACAGATAGAAGATCATGGTGGCGCGAAACACGCCGGCGAGCAGGTTTTGCGCCGTCAGGAACAAAGCCACCGGCAAGCCGCCGATGGCGGCCGCATTGGCCAGGCCGGACACGATCCCGACGCCGACAGTGCCGCCGGTTCCCACCTTCCGGCGCAGGCTCCAACCGCTAAGCAACGCAGCGCACATAATCAGTATCCACACCGAGATGATCAGGCGGAGCAGGTCTGTATCCAGCGAACTGAGCAGTCCGATTGATACCGGCATGCCGATCGTGGCGCCGACCAGCAGCCAGCCGAGCAATGGTCTGTTGACGTCTTTCAGCACCGCAGGGGCCTGGCCGATTGTCGCGGCGATTTCCAGCAGCATGACCACGGGCACAAAGTTCAGCGGATTGGTGACCAGTGCCGATGCCGACACAACGAGTGCCGAAAACCCAAACCCGGAGTAACCTCGAATGTAGGCCGCACCAAGCACAGCCAGTGCCATCCAGGCCAGTGACCACCCGGCGAGATCAAACGGCACTGGCATCGGCTATCCTTTCAGCATGCGCCGCACATGATGTGCGATAGCCAGTTCTTCGTTGGCTTTGACGATCCATACCGGGCAGGGAGCGTCCGGCGGTGAGATTTCCGTTTCGCCCGCCATGTTACGCCGGTTTTCAATCGTCACATCCAGCCAGTTCAGATGATTAACAATGCCAGCGCGCACCGCCGGCGCGTTCTCGCCGACACCGGCGGTGAAGACAAACCCGTCTATGCCGCCGAGCGCGGTGATCAACGAGCCGGCATGGCGCGCCGCCCAGTAGCAGTAATAGTTCACCGCTGCCTGCGCTTCCGGGCTTGCGCTGGACAAGAGTTCGCGCATGTCGCCTGAGATCCCCGACAGGCCCAGCAATCCGCTTTTGCGATACAGGAGGTCTTCCAGCTCGGCTAGGTCCAGGCCTTCATCCCGCATGAGGGCAATCAACACGCCGGGATCCAGCGCGCCGGAGCGTGTCGACATCACCAGGCCGTCTGCTGTCGAATACCCCATCGTAGTGGCCACTCCGGTGCCGTCCTTCACGGCAACCATGCTGGCGCCGGAGCCGAGATGGGCAATCAGCAGGCGCCGGGGCAGCGGTCTGCCGGTGAGATCGGGCAGGGCGGCAACCACATGCTCATAGTTGATGCCATGGAAGCCGTAACGATGATATCCCTTTCGATGGAACTCGCGCGGTATGGGGAGGCGCACATCGGTATCTGGCTGATCGGCGTGGAAGGCGGTGTCAAAGCATGCCACCTGGGGCAGGCCCGGAGCCAGTTCCCGCATCCGGCGCAGGGCGGAAGTGCCAAACGGCATGTGCAGGGGCGCCTTCGATCGCAAGGCATCCAGGTTGGACAGCACCTGCTCGTCAACCAGCACCGGACCGGTATAGATGTCACCGCCATGCACAAGGCGATGTCCGCTGCCGGCAAGCGTCTCAGGTCCGTTGCCGGTGTCACCGAGCCAGCCCAGAACCGCCTCCAGTGCCTTGGCGTGACCTGCATCCTGCGCCAGCACGGGTGCAGCACCTTTGTGGGCTGTGCCATCGTGCCAACTGGCAGCAAACACAGGCGTGCTGCCGAGGCCGTCGACTTGGCCGTGCACGATCGCTTCAAGCTCGGTGCCGGAAAACACCGCGAACTTGAGCGACGATGAGCCGGCATTCAGTACCAGAATGTTTTTCATACTTTGATATCTGCAGCCGACTTTGGTCAGCGGCATCTCATCTTGTTGAACAGTGTGGTTTGAGTGCCTTATTTACCAATGACGAGTTGCGTTTGCGTAACGAGCGCGACGAGTCTGTTTTCCTGGCTGGATACTCTGGTCTGCCAGATCATGGTCTTGCCTCCTATATGAACCGGCGTTGCCACGCCATGGACGACTGTGCCGACATGTGCAGGGGCAATGAAATTGGTTTTACTCTCAACTGTCGTGGTCCAGGCGCCTTCGCGCAGATTCAGGATAGCGGCGCTGGCGCCAAGCGTGTCGGCGAATGCCATAATGGCTCCCCCGTGCAGAACCTCTGGTTGCGTGCACAATTCTGGTCGCACCAGCATCTTCGCCGTCACTGAAGCCTTGTCGGCGCTGGTGAACTCGATGCCGAGATACGTGGCAAAGGGCAGCATGTTATCGGTCAACTTCCGCAGGTCATCCATCGCGCACTCCATGTTGCCTCGTTAACGGCTTTGATCGACGGTATCTCGCGCTTTGCGAACCATCTTTGGTGCCTTTGCGTCAGTCGTAGGCTGGGACGCCCAGCAAATCACGAACCTTTGGTACCTGGTCAATGGCCCAGCGCACCTGTTGCTTGTCATGTCCGCTCATCTGGGCCGGATCGACGCTGTTGCCCAGCTTCAGGCCCGCTTCTATATCCCGCAATTGCTGCCGCAGTATTGCAGACAGCAGTATCTTGTGAGCCTCTATCAGATCATCGACCACATGGGCTGCCTCAACACCTGTTGCGCGCACAGCCTCAAGGCGTCCCGGTGTGGATCGCTCGGAGATCCCATGCCGCAAGGCAAGCACTCGCGCGGCGGAAAACAATGGCATCAGTCCCGCGCGTTTCAAATCGACGCGCCCGTCTTCGAGCTTCCATTTTCCGAACCAGCCAACCGGCGAGGAAAATTCTCCGGCCCGCATCTGCATGGCATTCAGGAACCCGAGCGCGTTGCGGGCCGCGCGCACCGCATCCAGTCGCAGGCTTTCCAGCAAGCTGTCGTCACCATGTACCGACTTGGCGTCAAAGAAGATGTCGGCGTTAAGAATGTCCTCCGGCCGGGATTTCGACAACCATTGTGACACGACATCGCGCCAGTGCCCGGCATCCATGCGCCACTCGCTGCGGGATGCCATGATACCGCCCTTGCAATGGCTGACGCCGGCATCATTGAGAGTGTCCGCCACCAAAGTTCCCAACTCGGCAAACCATTGATCGGCGTCGCCTCCCGGGCTGCCCTTGCCAAATACAATGGCATTGTCCTGGTCCATGGCGAGCAAGCTCTCGCCACGCCCGCCCGATCCCAGCACGAACATCGAATAGGGTTGTGGCGGTGCACCCCTGCCTTTCAGGTCCATCGCCGTTTCAGCCAGTTGACAAGCCCGCTGGGTCAATGAGCGCAGTTCCCGCGATATCACCGCCGCAATGTCGCGGGGGTCGACATCTTCCGACACCAGCGCACGGGCAACCGTGGTCAGTCGCGCCCAGACCTTGCCGAGCTCATCGGTGCTCATCGCCGTATCGATGTCGTCGCCCAGCGCCAGTGCGGTGTCGGCTCTCTGCTTCAGCAGATCACGGGCGCTGAGCGCGCCAACCAGTTTGCCGTCTGCATCGGTGACGCCGAGATGGCGAAACCCGCATCGGGCCATGATGGAAATCGCGCGGTAGACGAATTCGTTCGCCGCAACTGTGACCAGCGGGAATGCGGCGAACCTTTCCACCGGCATGGCGAGGGCTTTGGTGCCGTTGGCTTCAATGGCGCGCAACATATCGCGTTCGGTCAGGATGCCGGTGTCATCGGACCTGCACGCCGGTGTGACAAAAACCGAACTGACCTGCTCGCGCAGGGCCAGGGTCAGTGCCTGTGACAGTTTCGTCGCACCGGCAACGCTCAAAGGCGGCGAGTGCATGATATCGCCGGTCCGATGCCGGTACGGAAAGCTGTCAATGCGGGCATAGTCAGCAACGCTTGTCGGTGCGGTGCGTCCGGGATCCACCACATCGTGCCATCCTGCCTGTGCTTCGCCGTGTCGGCGCGAAGCGTGCTCCAGGCAGGCCCGTTCGGCCTGCGCCAGGGTCACGATGCCGCGTTGCTTCAGTTTTGGCAGCAGTGCCTGGAACACGCTCAGCGTCACCAGTGCATCACCCAGGGCGCGGTGCCGGTCCACGACAGGCACGCCAAGCCAGGCCGCTGCGGTATCGAGCGATTGTTCGGGCAGGTCATGCGCGACCAGGTCGACGAGATGTCGGACATCCAGGCTTCGCGGCGCATGCCAGCTGAGGCCGTGGCGCTGATGTTCCGTCTTCAGCACGGCAAGGTCAAAGCCGATAGAGTAGCCGATGACGACCGCATTTCCGACCCAGTCTGCAAACATGGGCATCACATCTGGAACAGCGTTTGCTTCTGCCACGTCCGCATCGGTTATGGTGTGAATGGCAGTCGATGAAGACGGGATGGCGATGCCGGGGTTGACCAGCGCCTGAAACGCGCCACCAGGTTCAGCCCGCCCGTCCGTGATGCGCACCGCGGCTATCTCAACGATACGGTCAGTTGCCGTATTGAGACCTGTCGTCTCGGTATCCATCACCACGGCGGGCACCAGATTCAGTGGCAAGGCTGACAGGCCGGATTTTTCAACCATGAAACTCATGATCTCATCCTTCCGCACCTGATCTGCTTTCGCTGACTTCGCGGGCGATGGCGTTTGCATCGAGGCGCCGGGCAAACTGTTCGCGAATGTCCACCCAGGCGAATTTCAGGGAGTTTTCAACAATTTCCGCATCGGATTTCTTGTATCGCTCTGCGATCGGGGCCCACCGCAACAAGGCGCCCGGCGAGCGGGTGAAATTTTCCGGCAGCAGAGCTCCGAAGTTCCAATCGGTTCCGTCAAGCCTCAGGTCGAACTCCGCGATCACCTGATCAATGTCAAAGCCCTCTGTCGCGTCGGCCTGGTTGTCCAGCAGAGCCCGTGCATACAGGTCGCGCGCAAGGGCCGACTTGACCTCATCTTTTTCTCCAGACCCTGCCAGCGCGTGGGCCACCGTGTGAATCGTCAGGTCGGATAGACAGGCGGCAAAAATCTGCATGGAGGCGGTTGCAATTGAGCTTTTGAAGACCTCGTCTTCGAACATCGATGGCCAGCGGGTTCCAATACGTTGCTTCAGGTATCCGTAAAGTTTTTTCTGGCAGACAAAGGCGGCACGGCTTGCGGTGAAATCTGCCAGCCGTTCAGTTCTGTCGATTGGAAACGAATCACTCCGGAACCTGAATCCGGCGGTTATCGACCGTGTCAGAGCCACTATTCTGTCAAGCAGAGTGTCACTCAAGTTGCTCAAATCCCTCGCAGAATCCCGTCCGTTCGAGAACGAAACAAGGCGCATTTGCCGTACGCTTTGGATGTTAAACCTTTGTTTACGTTGTCACGGCCCCAAATAAATGCGCTAATCCCTCCGTACGCGATAAATCAACGCGAACTGGTGAGGGGTCACAGTCAGTTCAGGCGATTTTACGTCGCCGCCCCAATCCGAACAATAGTAAGCGATCAGGCACGTAGTTCTTGATTGTTTCAATCAAGGATCGTCCTGGTCCAGGAGGGAAACGATTATGTCTGACGAAAACGCACAACGTATTGAGCGGCACTGGGAGAAAACCCGAACGCTCACCATTATCGTTTTGGTGGTGTGGTTCATTTTTGCATTCATAGTGCCGTGGAATGCCAAAGCTTTGAACGAAGCATCGTTTATGGGCTTCCCGCTTGGATACTATTTCTGTGTGCAAGGTTCTCTGGCGATCTTTGTGGCCCTGATCTGGATTCAGAACTGGAGACAGGACCAGATCGACGATGAACTTGGCGTGGAAGAGTAGGGGGGCGACACGATGCAAGGTAAATTCACCGACAACCTTGGCAAAGTATACGGTGTATACACGCTCGGGTTCCTGGGCTTTTTCGCCCTTATGGCGATCTTTGAACAGCTCGGTGCAAGTGCCCGTCTTATCGGCATATTGTTCCTCCTGTTCACCATCGCAATCTACGCTTTGATCGGCTGGCTCTCGCGAACCACGCAGGTCGAGGAATACTATGTTGCCGGCCGGGAGGTGCCGGCACTTTACAACGGCATGGCGACGGCGGCGGACTGGATGTCCGGTGCGTCGTTCGTGGCGTTGGCGGGCGGCATCTACTTCGGTGGCTATCCGTATCTGGGCTTCGTTGTCGGCTGGACCGGCGGCTATGTCCTGGTCAACTCGCTGATGGCGCCGTATCTGCGCAAGTTCGGCTGTTATACGGTGCCTGACTTTATCGGCACACGCTATGGCGGCAATACGGCCCGCTTCTTTGCGGTCATCATCCTCGTGGTGACCTCGTTCACCTATGTGACCGCGCAGATCAACGCCACCGGCACCATTGCCGCGCGCGCTTTGGGTATCCCGTTTGAGGTCGGCGTCTGGTTCGGAATCGCCGGTATTCTGGTGTGCTCGATGCTCGGCGGCATGCGCGGCGTGACCTGGACCCAGGTGGCGCAGTACATCGTGCTGATCATTGCCTACCTGGTGCCGGTCATCTGGATGTCCAATGTGCAGGGCTTTGGCCTGATCCCGCATTTCGGTTACGGCGATGCTGTCGGGCGTATAGCCGAACTGGAGACAACGCTGGGCGTCGGCACGGCACCAACCGAGTCGTTTGCCGGGCTGAAGGCGCTGACGACGCTGCATAACTCGCCTCAGGGCGGTTATGACTCGTGGCGGTTCTTTACGCTGGCATTGTGCATGATGGCTGGCACGGCATCGCTGCCGCACATCCTGATGCGCTATTTCACGACGCCGTCGGTACGCTCTGCCCGCCGGTCCGTGGGGTGGTCGCTGCTGTTCATCTTCCTGCTCTACTTCACGGCGCCGGCTCTTGCCACGCTGACCAAGTTGCAGCTTCTGGACCCGCAGCTGGCGACCAGCATCATCGGCAAGTCCATTGCGGAAGTGAACAATCTGGAGTGGATCAGGAACTGGGATGCCGTTGGCATGCTCAAGGTCACCGACGGCAATGGCGATGGCATACTGCAGATCAACGAGTTCTTCATGCGAAGCGGCATCGTTGTTCTGGCAACACCTGAAATTGCCGGCCTGCCATATGTGATCTCCGGCCTGGTTGCTGCCGGTGGCATGGCTGCCGCCATGTCCACGGCAGACGGCCTGCTGCTGGCAATCGCCAATGCCCTGTCACACGATCTGTATTACAAGATCATCGACCCCAAGGCAGACACCAAGAAACGTCTGATGGCGGCTCGTGCCCTGCTTGTATTGATCGGTGTCGCAGGCGCACTGGTGGCATCGCTGAAACTGACCGGGATTCTCGGCGCCGTTGCCTGGGCGTTCTGTTTCGCCTGCTCCGGCCTGTTCTTCCCGCTGGTCCTTGGCGTGTGGTGGAAACGCGCCAACCGGCAAGGAGCGATTGCCGGCATGGTGCTGGGCTTCCTGTCAGGTGCGCTGTATCTGGTCTACATCCAGAACGGTGGCTCGCAGATTGCCGGTCTTGACGGGCTGCGGTTCGGCATCATCGGCATGCCGGTCAGCCTGATCTCCATGGTTGTGGTGTCCTTGATGACAGAGGAACCGAGCAAAGAGATCCAGGACATGGTGGATCAGACCCGAATGCCGGGAGGCAAGACGGTACTTGACGCAGCCCAATAGGGTGTTGACAGCAAGAGTTGGAGGCGGGACCGTAAAAGTCCCGCCTTTTTCAGGTTTCACGAAAGAGTCGTTTTTTGCTCATGGAAAAAAAACCACAGGGGCATTTTTGGGTCTGGGTCGTCGCTGTGGCATACGTGCGCGGCGTTGGGGTGT
>JBCCVY010000115.1:0-10076 GCA_039194725.1 Pseudomonadota bacterium | reverse complement strand
GGCGGGCGAATTGACTTGTTGCCGCTGCGCCCGTATAAGCCGCGCAGGATTTCATCCGGTGATCAATGATCAGCATGCTTGACGGTATTCGACGTCGCGGCCTGACACGACCGGAAACATGAAGATTTTGGAGATTTAGCCATGAAACGCACGTTTCAACCCAGCAATCTTGTTCGCAAGCGCCGCCACGGCTTTCGTGCCCGCATGGCAACTGTCGGCGGTCGCCGCATCATTGCACGCCGCCGCGCGCGTGGCCGCTCCAAGCTGAGCGCCTGATCGGACGGCCTGCCGATCGGCCGGTGAATGCTGTTGAGTTCATCGGTCCGTCTGGCGCACTTCGCAGGAACTTCCTCATTGGTAGAGCATCTGAAACGACGGCAGGATTTCCTAGCCGCCGCTGCGGCACGCGTATGCGCGCGTAGAGGTTGTGTCGTGCAGGCCAGGGTGCGCGATGATCATGGGGCACCGCGCATCGGTTTTACCGTGACCCGTAAACTCGGCAACGCGGTGGTGCGTAACCGCATCAAAAGACGCTTGCGTGAAGCAGTTCGTGTCGCATCAGGGCTGGACCTGAGGCGCGGGCATGATTATGTGTTCATCGGACGCGCAGCCACGCTGGCGCAGGACTTCAGGGATTTGACGGGTGACATTGTTTTTGCGACGCAAAGGCTGAATGACGGCAAGGGTGATCCGCCACGATCCAGTGGCAGGAGCCGTGGTGGTCGCAGCCGCGCAGGAACGCCAAAACAATCATTAGCGCTCAGGCGTAAAAAGGGATGAGCCGCCAAAGTGGCTAGAGGCAGGACCGGACATCATGAATACTGAGATCAAGAATTACATTCTGGCGATAGCATTATCGTTGGGCGTGATCGTCCTGTGGCAGATGTATTTTCCGCAACCGCGGCCGCAACAGGCTCCGCAACAGCAACAACAGCAGCAGCAAACCCAGGGTACGACGCAGACCGGGGATACCGGTGTGCCGCAGGCACCGGCGGCGGGAACGGGCGCAGGTGTGCCGCAGGCTGCACCCGGCGGATCTGTGGTGCCAGGCGCCTCGCTGACGCTGCCTCGCGAGGCGGTTCTTGATCAGAGCCCCCGGGTTGCCATCGACACCCCGGTGTTGTCCGGAAGCCTCAACCTGCAGGGTGCACGCCTCGATGATCTGCGCCTGAAGGAGTATCACGAGACGGTCGACGACAGTTCGCCGACCATCGTCTTGTTGTCGCCGACCGGTGGTGCCGGTGCATTTTTCACCGAACAGGGCTGGGTCGCCCCGACCGGCCAGACCGTCAAGCTGCCCAGTTCCGGTACCGTTTGGTCGACTTCGGGCAACTCGACCCTGACCCCGACCGAACCGGTCACGCTGCAATGGGACAACGGCGAAGGCCTGCTGTTCGAACAGACGTTCTCGATTGACGACAATTACATGCTGACCGTCCGTCAGGATGTCACCAACAATACGGCTGCCGCGATCAACCTGTTTCCCTATGGCCGCGTCCAGCGCATCGGGATTCCGCAGATTACGGGCATCTACGTGCTGCACGAAGGTCTGCTCAGTGTCCTAGACGAGACCCTTGAGGAGCTGACCTATTCGGATGCCCAGGACAATGGCACCAACGCCTATTCGGTGAAGAGCACTGGCGGCTGGCTTGGCATCACTGACAAGTACTGGGCGGCAACGCTGATCCCCGACCAGAAGATGAGCATCACCGGGTCACTTCGTCATCTCAACATTGCCAACAATGACGCGTTCCAGGCCGATTTTCTGGCAGCCGAGCCGGTCAGCGCAGCACCAGGCGCCAAGGCGAGCATTGAAAGCAAGGTGTTTGCCGGGGCCAAGAAAAGCTATCTCATCGACAGCTATCAGGAACAATTCGGTATCAACAATTTCGAGCTGATGATCGATTGGGGCTGGTTCTATTTCATCACCAAGCCGCTGTTCAAGGTATTGCATTTCTTCAATGAGCTGGTTGGCAATTTCGGCGTTGCCATTCTTATCGTCACTGTGTTGATCAAGCTGTTGTTCTTCCCGCTGCAGAACAAGTCTTATGCCTCCATGAGCAAGATGAAGAAGCTTGCGCCTGAAATGGAGAAGATCAAGACCCGGTTCCCCGATGACCGCGCCAAGCAGCAGCAGGCGATGATGGAAATGTACAAGAAGGAGCAGGTCTCGCCACTGTCGGGCTGCTGGCCGATCCTGATCCAGATTCCGGTGTTCTTTGCGCTTTACAAGGTGATCTACGTCACCATCGAGATGCGCCATGCCCCGTTCTTCGGCTGGCTGCGGGACCTGTCGGCGCAGGATCCGACCAGCCTGTTCAACCTGTTCGGGCTGCTGCCGTTCACCCCGCCAAGCTTCCTGCTGATCGGCGTTCTTCCCATCCTCATGGGCATCACCATGTGGATCCAGATGCGCCTCAACCCGGCGCCGCCGGACCCGATCCAGGCGCAAATATTCAACTGGATGCCGCTGTTCTTCACCTTCCTGCTGGCCACTTTCCCGGCCGGGCTGGTGCTGTACTGGACCTGGAACAACTTCCTGTCGATCCTGCAGCAGGCATACATCATGAAAAAGCACGGCGTTGAGATAGACCTGCTCGGCAATATCCGGGAGTCTCTTGGTCTGAACAAAAAGAAAAATCAGCCGGGGGAGTGATCCGGCGGGCCATGCGAGAATACGAACCGGAGGAAATTGAGCGCGGCAGGCTGCTGTTTGCCGGGCCGACGGAGTTTCGCATGGGCGCGGCCAGGCTGGCGCAGCTGCCGCCGGAGTACCCGGTCGAAGTGGCGTTCGCCGGCAGATCGAATGTCGGCAAGTCCTCGCTGCTGAACGCACTCACCGGGCGCAAGGACATTGCGCGCACCTCCAACACACCGGGCCGCACCCGCGAACTCAACTATTTCGAACTGGCCGGTGGCGGTGTCGCGCTTGTCGACATGCCCGGCTATGGCTATGCCAAGGCAACCAAGACCCTGGTCAAGG
The DNA here is from genome assembly GCA_039194725.1 of Pseudomonadota bacterium. Lineage (GTDB taxonomy): Bacteria > Pseudomonadota > Alphaproteobacteria > Rhizobiales > Aestuariivirgaceae > Anderseniella. Next base: position 7,093 of record JBCCVY010000115.1, on the reverse strand, counting down.
CGTGGCAGTCGATCATCATGGGCTACCTGCAGGGCCGCCCCAACCTGCGTCGGGTTTTTGTGCTGGTTGATTCACGCCACGGCATCAAGCAGATTGATCTTGAGACCCTGGATCAGCTCGACGAGGCCGCCGTCAGCTACCAGATCGTGCTGACCAAGGCGGACAAGATCAAGCAGGGCGAACGCGATGCCGTTCTCGCGGCCACCGCCAAGGCGATATCCAAACGCCCGGCCGCCTTTCCCGACACCATCATCACATCGTCGGCCAAGGGTTGGGGCATACCGGAACTGCGTGCCGAGATCGCCGCCATGCAAGGCTGAAGCCGTTCAAAATCGGTGTCTGCGTGCCCTGGCGGCGGCGCAACTGTTTTCCTTAGACATGCGCGATTGATCGGTTATAAGGCGGGGCTGGCACTTCGCCTCGTCTTGCTCCAGGTCCTTAAATTCATGTCGGAAGTCCAACAGCCCCAGACCATTGCCCGCATTCTGTCGGAAGCGCTGCCGTTCATGCAGCTCTACGACAATCAGGTCATTGTCGTGAAATACGGTGGCCACGCCATGGTGGACCCTGACCTGTCGCGCAAGTTTGCCCGCGACATTGTCCAGATGAAGCAGTCGGGTTTCAACCCCATCGTCGTGCACGGCGGCGGCCCTCAGATTGGCGCCATGCTGGAACGCCTGCAGATAAAGTCGCGGTTTGAAGACGGTCTGCGCGTGACCGACAAGGCGACCATGGAAGTGGTGGAAATGGTGCTGGCCGGTTCGATCAACTCGTCCGTCGTATCGGATATTCAGGCGGTTGGCGGCAAGGCCATCGGCATTTCCGGCAAGGACGGCAACCTGTGTGTTGCAAAGAAGCTTGAGCGCAAGCGCATCAATGCCGAGACCGGAAAAGAAGAGTCCGTCGATCTTGGCTTTGTTGGCGACCCCGGCCAGATCAATCCTGAGATCCTGCACACCATCATTCAATCCGAGACAGTGCCGGTGATCGCACCGATTGCCACCTCTCTCGACGGCGGGACCTATAACGTCAACGCCGACACCTTTGCCGGCGCCATTGCGGTTGCCATGAAGGCCAAGCGCCTGCTGCTGCTCACTGATGTCGCAGGCGTTCTGGACAAGCAGAACAACCTGATACCCGAGCTGACGCTTGCCCAGATCGGTGAGTTGAGCAGCGACGGCACCATCTCCGGCGGCATGATCCCGAAGCTGGAAAGCTGCGCCTCGGTGGTGCGCGGCGGTGTTGAAGGTGTGGTGATCACCGATGGCCGGGTTCCGCACTGCGTGCTGCTGGAGTTGCTGACGCCGCACGGTGTCGGTACCCGTATTTCCGAACGCAAGGTATAACGAGACCATGTCCGCACCCGGCTTCCACCACGTCGAGACTTGGATTTTCGACCTCGACAACACCCTGTACCCAGCGTCGTGCCGCCTGTTTGACCAGATCGACGTGCGCATGGGCGAGTTCATCTCCGACCTGTTCCAGGTCGACCGGACAGAGGCGCGCCGCATCCAGAAAGACTTTTTCTACAAGTACGGCACCACCCTGCGCGGGCTGATGAGCGAGCATGGCATCAAGCCCGATGACTTTCTGGACTATGTGCACGACATCGATCACTCGCCCGTGCCCGCCAACCGGGCGCTTGCAGACAACCTGGAAGCGTTGCCCGGACGCAAGCTGGTGTTCACCAATGGCACGGTCACCCATGCAACCAATGTCATGCACCGCATTGGCATTACGCACCTGTTCGACGGCATTTTCGACATTGTGCATTCCGACTTCATTCCCAAGCCCGAGCGCGGCCCCTACGAAAAGTTCATTTCCGAGCATGGCGTTGATCCGGGCAGGGCGGCGATGTTCGAGGACATAGCCCGCAACCTGGCGGTCCCGCATGATCTTGGCATGACCACGGTCCTGGTGCATGACGAAGCCAATGAAGACGGCAACAGGATCAACACCATGACAGGCGATGCGGACGGCGCGCCCCATGTGCATCACACCACGACCGACCTGGCCGGATTTCTGGCCGGCATCAGGTCCGACTGACATTTCTGGAATTTCTGCCTAATCTAGGAGCGAAACAATGAGCCACGCCGACCTGCAAGCAACCATCGAACAAGCCTGGGAAGACCGCGACGCCGTTACGCCGCAAACGCAGGGCGCGGTTCGCGACAGTGTCGAGGAGGCCCTCGGGCTGATGGATTCCGGCAGGGCACGCGTGGCCGAAAAGGGGTCGGACGGCAACTGGTCGGTCAACCAGTGGCTGAAACAGGCAGTTCTGCTGTCGTTCAGACTCAATGACATGGCGCCGATTGCCGGTGGTCCGGGCACTGCGACCTGGTGGGACAAGGTGCCGTCCAAGTTTGAAGGCTGGGGCGACAATCAGTGGCGCGACGCCGGTTTCCGGGCCGTGCCCAACTGTACGGTTCGCCGCTCAGCCTATATTGCGCCGTCGGTCGTGCTGATGCCGTCGTTTGTCAACCTGGGCGCCTATGTTGATGAGGGCACCATGGTCGATACATGGGCAACCGTGGGCTCGTGCGCACAGATCGGCAAGAACGTGCACCTGTCCGGCGGTGTCGGTATCGGCGGCGTGCTGGAGCCGCTGCAGGCAGGCCCGGTGATCATCGAGGACAACTGCTTCATCGGTGCCCGCTCAGAGGTTGTCGAAGGCTGCATTGTGCGCGAGGGGGCGGTGCTCGGCATGGGTGTCTATATCGGCAAGTCCACCAAGATTGTGGATCGCGCAACAGGTGAGATCATGTACGGCGAGGTGCCGCCTTACTCCGTGGTCGTGTCCGGCACGCTGCCCGGCAAGAACCTGCCCAACGGCGATCCCGGTCCGTCGCTGTACTGCGCGGTCATCGTCAAGCGCGTTGACGAGCGCACCCGTTCCAAGACCTCCATCAACGAACTGTTGCGGGACTAGAGCCCCGCTCCGAAGCCTGCCTGCTTTCATTTGCTGGCGAATCCGGGCAGGTTCACCTGACCGGGGGCGGCAACAACGGAGTTGATATTCCAATGGAACTTTTTCTGTCTATGGAGGGCCGCATTGGCCGCGGTAAATTCTGGCTCGGCTTGCTGGGACTTGTCATTGCCAATTTCGTCCTTACCACGGTGCTGACTCTCGCTGGCCTGATGACTGTCGATCCGGCAACCGGCATGCCTATGGGGGCAGGTTACTGGATCGGAGTTCTTGTTCTGCTGGCCATAATGATCTGGCCGTCAATCTGCGTTTATGGAAAGCGTTTTCATGATCGCGACAAGTCGGCCTGGTGGATGCTGATCAGCTTCGTGCCGATTGTCGGTGTCATCTGGCTAATCATAGAATGCGGTCTGTTGCAGGGAACGGACGGACCCAACCGGTTTGGTCCGGATCCGCTCGCCGAAGGATAATTGACCGGACCAACCGTGATCGTCACCCGGCCTCTTGGCCGGGTGTTTTGTTTCGGGTAAGGCTAGAGCGAGATGTAATTAGATTGGATCATTTGATGGCGGAAAATCGGTTCACTCGGGCAGATCAGGATGACATTTGGTTGGGACAACCAAATGTCATGAACCTGATCGTTTCCAAAGTGATCGAGCAACTTTATGGGTTCTTTAGAACCCATGTTGCTCTGTACGCGTCGCGCAGCGCGATGTGGTGCATCGGGCAAGCGGCGCAACAACGCCGATGGACCGATTTTCCCCACCCGGATAGAAACAACGAGGTTGATACCTTTGGTGCGAGGGCCGGGCGATTTTGCCCTCTGGCGTTGTTGGATCGCACTTGTGGTGGAGCCGCACCACGGCGTGCAATCCGCCTAGCCAGCGACCAAAATCGCCGCGGTCAAATGAACCAATCTAATTACATCTCGCTATAGCACCATGACCAACACGCCTGACCCGACCCCTATCCTGCAAGACCTGATCCGCTGTCCATCCGTTACGCCGCAGGAGGCCGGCGTTCTCGACTACATGGAAAAACTGATGGTCCCTGCCGGCTTTGCCGCCAGCCGCATGCCGTTCAGTGAAGACGGCACGGCAGATGTCGACAACCTGTTTCTGCGCATTGGTTCCGAGGGACCGCATTTCTGTTTTGCCGGCCATGTCGATGTTGTGCCGCCGGGCGCCGACGAGTTGTGGTCCTACCCGCCGTTCGCTGCGGAAATTCACGACGGCACCGTCTATGGCCGCGGCGCCTGCGACATGAAAGGCTCGGTGGCCGCATTTTGTGCCGCTGCAATCGGTTTTTCCTCCGACCATGGGCAAAGCCTGCCGGGATCGGTTTCGCTGCTCATCACCGGAGATGAAGAAGGCATTGCCATCAACGGCACGGTAAAGATGCTGGCTGAACTGAAACGGCGCGGCGAGCTGCCGGATGTCTGTCTTGTCGGAGAACCGACCTGTCCCGGCGCGCTTGGGGACACGCTCAAGATCGGCCGCCGCGGCTCGATCCATTTCGAGGTCACCTGGAGCGGTGTTCAGGGCCATTCCGCCTATCCGCACAAGGCGCTGAACCCGATCACTCCGCTGGCCCGGCTGATCGACCGGGTCTCGTCTCATGAACTGGACACCGGCAATGCCCATTTCGGCCCGACCACCCTGGCGGTGACCAATTTCGACACCGGCAACCCGGCCAACAATGTCATTCCGGCAGCTGCCAATGCCCGGTTCAACATCCGTTACAACACCGAACACACCGCACAAAGTCTGAAAGACTGGGTTGCGCTTGAGTGTGAGACGGTCAAGCAGGCGTTTGGCGGCACATTTGAGATCGCCATCATCGAGGGCGCCGATGCCTTCATCACCGAACCGGGTGGCTTTGTTGACTGCATGACCAAAGCCGTTTTGGCGGAGACCGGGGTTCAGCCGAAACTCGATACCGGTGGCGGCACGTCGGATGCCCGTTTCGTCAAGGATTATTGCCCGGTGGTTGAGTTTGGCCCCAACAACGCCACCATTCACCAGGCAAATGAATGTATCAAGATCAGCGAGCTGGAGGCTCTGACACAGGTCTACCGGCGGATGCTGGATGACTGGTTTGCGGGGAGCATATGAGTGAACTTTGCCCTTGAAGCTGTACGCGGGTTGAAAGCCTGCTGGCGTCTGGTCTGCATGGATGAAGATGGTCTCGATGACCTCGATCTGAGTTCGGACGGATTCTGGAACTCATTTGCCGCCATTTTCCTGGTGGCACCGCTTTACCTGTACTCATCGTCTGCCGGCGCCAGGCTGGCAACACCGCCGCAGCCGGAGCGGCACTGGTTCGGCTCGCTGGCGCTGCTGGCCCTGTTGTGGGTGCTGTGGCCGCTGATCATGTTGACCGTGGCGCGCATCATCGACCGGCGGCACCACTATGTCCGCTATATCGTGGCCTACAACTGGTCGAGTGTGTATGTCATCGCTGCCCTGGTTCCGGTATTCCTGCTGCAGCAGGCAGGCGTTATTGAAGCGATGACCGGCGCTTTGCTGAGCCTGTGCGTGATCGTGTGGTCGCTGTATTACCGCTGGTATGTTGCCAAGGTGGCCCTGGACGTGGCGCCGATGACGGCGTCTTTCCTGGTCGTCGGTGACCTCGCCATGTCGGTCGTGGCATCACTCATCGTCTGAGTAGTCGACGTTCACAAGGTACAGCCCCTGCGCCGGCGCCACCGGCCCGCAGGCCGACCTGTCTGCGGCAGTGAGTGCATCACGCACATCCTTAGCCGACCATTTGCCCTCGCCGGCCAGTTTCAGCGTGCCGACCAGCGAGCGCACCTGATTGTGCAGAAATGACCTGGCAGAAGCCCGGATGACCAGGTCACGCCCCTGGCGCGACACGTCTAGCCGGTCCAGGGTTTTCACCGGTGATTTGGACTGGCACTGGCTGGACCGGAACGTCGTGAAGTCATGGTGCCCGGTCAGCTCCTGTGCAGCTGCGTGCATGGCTGTTTCATCCAGCCGGTACGGCACCCACCAGACCCGGTTACGATCCAGTGCCGGCGGTGTCCGACTGTCCCTGATGCGGTACTCGTAATGGCGTGCCGATGCCGAAAATCGGGCATGGAAGCTGTCACTGGTCTCGCGCACATCAAACACGCTGACCGGATCAGGTCGCACCTGGGCATTGATGGCGGCCATGAGTTTTTCCGGCACCCAGGCCTTCTCCAGATCGATATGGGCGACTTGGCCGAGTGCGTGCACACCGGCGTCGGTTCGCCCGGCACCAAACAGTGTTACCGGGGCTTGTTCGAGCCGCGCGATGGCATCTTCAATCGCTGCCTGCACCGAAGGCTGGCTGGCTTGGCGCTGCCAGCCGGAAAACGGCGTCCCGTCATATTCGATGTTCATGCGGTAGCGCGGCATCGGCTTCAGGCTGCCTTCGACCCGGTGGCCGGCTTCATGCCGTTCAGGAATGTCTCAAGATCCATGATTGACCTGCCTTCACGCTGCAGGCGCACCGGGCGAACGGCGCCTTGCGCGCAGGCAATGGCCAGGCGGTCGTCGAGAACGGTTCCCGGCGGGCCGGACAGACCCGGCACCTGTTCGACCTGAAGCAGTTTCACCCGCACCGGCTTGTCTGTGCCCTGCAGTCGGCACCAGGCGCCGGGAAACGGCGACAGGCCATGCACATGGCGCAGCACCTCCGGCGCCGGCCGGGCAAAGTCGATATGGGCCTCCTGCTTGGTTATCTTCGCGGCATAGGTGATGCCGTCTTCTGCCTGCTGAACAGCCTGCAATGAACCGTCCGCCTCAAGCTGCGCCAACACTCGGCTCATCGCCGCGGCGCCGGACTGCGCCAGCTCATCGTGCAGCGACAGAGCGGTCGTGTTGTCATCTATGGTCGTGCGCTGTTCGTGCACCACCGGTCCGGTGTCGAGCCCTTCTTCCATCTGCATGATGGCAACGCCAGTTTCGGTGTCACCGGCCATTATGGCACGCTGTATCGGTGCGGCACCGCGCTTTGGCTGTCTCAATGTGCATGCATCGCTGCTGCCGCGCTGGCGCGGTGCCGCACCGATACAGCGTGCCATAATGGCCGGTGACACCGAAACCGGCGTTGCCATCATGCAGATGGAAGAAGGGCTCGACACCGGACCGGTGGTGCACGAACAGCGCACGACCATAGATG
>JBCCVY010000114.1:0-10083 GCA_039194725.1 Pseudomonadota bacterium | reverse complement strand
GGTGGCCGGACTTCGACAACAGCATGCCGCCGCGCCCTTCCGTGGTCGCTGCGCGCAAGAAAGACGGTGGCCGGATCGGCGGCTGACGCGCTAGCGAAGCCTGGTGGATCGCTGAGTTCCGAAACCGAGTTCGCGCGCCGGTCAGTTAGATGCCGGCGCGACGTTCTGCTGCGATGCGAAGGCGCGTTCTATGGCCACCTTCAGCTGCAGCAGCCCCCTGCCGCGGCTGTCGCCTGGCGGCAACATCAGGTAGGCGGCATTCACGTCTTTCATCGCCTCCGGGAGCTTGTTTGTCCGGTAATACGTGGTCGCCCGGTTGACGAAGGCATTATAGTGATTTGGATCGAGCTTGATCGCGTCGCCAAAAAACTTCAACGCTATGTCGTAATTGGCGAGCATGAAATGGTTCTTGCCCATCAGGTTCAACGGAACCGAATTTTTCGGATCCAGCTTTATTGCCTCGGCCAGATCCAGCATCGCATTGTCGTAGTCGCGCTTGCTAAACATCGCCCGGGCCCGGGCGATGTATATGTTGGGGTCTGTCTTTTCATTCTCCAGCGCAGTGGTCAGATCAACAATGGCGTTGTCGAGTTGGCCCAACCGGCCATATGTCACGCCACGTGCCGTATGAGCGTCCACCAGTTGTTTGCCGGAAAGGCCCGACTCGATGGCACGGGTACATGAACCGATCCGTTCAAGCGCAGGCGTACTGCCCAAACAGGCCTCGATATCGCTTGCTGCCGCCGGCGATGCAGACATCAGCACTGACACGACCAGCCCCGCAAAAAGACCGCTTTTCAACGACACATTTCTCACCAACACCCTATCCTCTACGCCATCATGGATATCACCGGCAACCTGGCACCGGAGCACAACAATACACTGCCCGCCCCGTTCTCATGCGGTTTATTTGCGGAGAAACTTGGGCAGCGATCTCATTTGCAATGGTACACACTCATAGAGCAAGAAAAAAGGCCGGACTTTAGATGTCCAGCCTTGTTTCATGCAGTTTCCGCTAGGGAGGTTAACACCGACTCAGTTGTGCCGGCACCCCCGCGAACGAACCTATTTCAGCGCTTTTGCCTTGCGCGCAGCAAAATCTGCCTTGATCTGACGCAAGTGATCTGGTCCGAGCAGATGACCTACCTGGGTCTCCAGGCGATGAATGGCGCGGGCCTCGCTGTTCAGGCAGATGCGGGTCATGAGCCGGGCAAAAAAACCGCTCCCACGCTTGTCGGCGCGATCCGTTGAATGAAAGTGATCAATATGAGCTGTAGCAGCCATTGTCTTCTCCGTCTTTTTTGCAATGACATCCACAATCGGGTGTCTTGTTGCAATTCTCATAGGGGAAGATCGTGACAGATTTGCTGCAATGCAACGTGATATGCTGCAACGCAGCAATGCCGTCTATGCATGACTCTCGCAAAGGCAGTTTTGCGCTCTAAAACTGTGGTTCCAGCACAATTACGGTGGGTTTTGCAGGCAAATTGTCGACAGACAGGGTAATTGTCTGCTCCTGGTCGCGCCGAATTGCGAAATCGTTGCTGAGATTGGCGACGAATTGTGACAGCGAATAATCGCCAAATGCATGCATGGGCAGAATCACCCGCGACCTGAGCTGCTTGATGACCCCCGCCATCTTGTCTATGGGCAGCGTCCAGCTGCCGTCCACCGGCACCATCACGACATCGAGGCGGCCGATCCAGCCCAGGTGCCCTGCCCCCAGTTCGTGATGCAGGTGGCCGAGATGACCGATGCACAAGCCTGAAATCTCAAAGATGAAGATCGAATTGGCATCCTTTTCCGGTGCCTGCCAGCCACGGATGTCTGTGGTGACATTGCGGATCAGGACATCGTCCACTTCGAGATTGTGATTACTGCGCCCGCCCTCAGGATTCCATCCACGCAGCACGTATTCGATGCCCGGATCAGGATTGTCAGTGTAGTGGGTCTCGTGCGCCTTGTTCATCGTCACCACGCGCGGGATGCCGCGCCGGCCGGTCCAACCGGCATAGTCAGTGGCTATGGTCACGCCTGCGGGGCTTTCAATCCAGAACGTCGAATGGCCGACAAAACTGATGCGAACCGTGCCTGATGCAGGTGTCCCCTGCACCGGCGTCAGGTTGACGAAACGGGCTTTGGGCAGGTTTTTTGCGATGGCAAGACAATTGCTGGGTGCGCGGGCGACAGTGTCTGTTTGAGCAAGCCTTGTTCCGGCTGCGGCCCATGCTGATGACGCAAGCAACACCACAGCAACGCCAATTGCGCTGCACAACAGCAATATGTCTTTCACCGAGTTGGGCCTCCAGCAATTGCCGCAGGTCCGGCGGCTGTCCGCCGGTTACGGCTTAGTGAGTTCAATCTTCGCCTTCTCGCGAAGCGCCTTTACAATGACCTGTAACTTGTCTGCCTGCAAACTGACCCGTATGCGCTCCGCGACATCCTTCAGTTCCGGAAACGCCTGATCGCGCTCATCGACCTTCTTGATGACGTGAAAGCCAAACTGGGTCTGAACCGGCTGCTTGGTGTAAGTTCCCTTCTCCAGCGGAAACACGGCGGCCTCGAAAGCAGGCACCATGCGGCCAGTGCCGAAGAAGCCGAGATCGCCGCCGCGCGGACCGGACGGACCGGTTGACTTGGCCTTGGCCAGTTCAGCAAAGTCGGCGCCCTTGTCGAGCTCTGCAATCACTGCCTCTGCCTCGGCTTTGGTCTTCAGCAGAATGTGGCTGGCCTGGACTTCCTTCTTGCCGGCAACCTGCTTTTTGGCTTCGTCATAGCGTGCCTGAATATCGGCATCGCTGACCAGTTCCGCCGACCGCTTGCGGACAAATGCCTCGCGCAGCGCCTGGACTTCCAGCCATGACATCTGACGCTTGTACTCGTCCGTATCGGCGATGCCTTCCTTGCGTGCGGCATCGGCCAGCAAGTGGGACTCAACCAGTATATTGACAATAAAGGCCTGCTGCTGATCCGGCGCCACCTGACTCAGCGCGTCGCCAAGCGATTTCCTGGCAAAGTCGACATCCTTCGTCGTGATCTCGTGACCATCGACAGTTGCAAGCGTTTTTGCGTCCTGCGCCAGAACGGAAGACGCGCCGACAACCATCAGCGCTGCAGCGCCGGCCAAGCCTGAACGCAAAAATACGGAAAAAGACATCAAACTTTCCTTTTACTATCAAGAATCCTGAATTGGCGCGGAACATGCCCGGACTAGAACCGCATTACAATTAAAGATTATGTCATGTGCATGGTTGTCTGGAAGCATGCTATTGCGTTCCGTGCACTGACTTGGCGACCATCAGTCTGCAGCATTTGCCCTCACCCGGCCGGAATGACCAGCAGTTTCCGCCACCTCAACGCCCGGTAAGGGGTCGCTGCGGCTTGCTGAGAAACACGACATCCCTGGCGATGACATCACACTGCAGTTGGAGTTGTCGAGCCAGAACCGCAAACGTTTGCTCGCGATAAAACACGACATGTGTCGGGTCTTGCCGGTATCGCCAGGCCTCAAATCGGGCGTCATCGGTCTGGAAAATGGTCATCACGGCGAGCACACCACCCGGCTTCAGCAGTGCTGACAAGCGTTCAAATTCGTCACCCGGCGCATGAAAATGTTCAGCCGTTTCGGTGCACGTGACAAAGTCGTAGGCTCGTTCCAACACCGATCCATCGTCGGCGAAATACGGATCAAAAACCGCCATCTCATGACCTGAACCGCGCATCATGTCCGCAAGAGCCGGTGCCGGCCCGCAACCGTAATCCAGGCCCGATGATGCCGGTGCAAGTCGCGCCCGCAACGGATCAGCCAGTTTCGAGAGATATGTTCTGTATCCAGCGTCACTCAGATCGTTTTCATGTGTCAGATAATGCGCGTATTCTTCGGCTGGGGACAGGAAACAGGACCGGTCCAGAAACGTCGCCTCACAAACGGTGCAGCGATGATAGGTCTTGCCGACCCGGTCAACCAGCAACACGCGGGTTTCGCCACAGCCGCACACCGGGCAAGTCAGCGCAGCCACCCGGCATACTCCGGAACCTGGGTTTTCATGTCCTCGTATAGCCAGACCATACGGTCCATCTGCCACAGCTTGCCCGCTACCGTGATCACCAGTCCCAGCAGCACAGGCCAGAGTTCCAGCATCCACAACCCCCAGCCCAGCGGCACCAGCCCGGACCCGGCCAGCATGCCCAGGCAGGAAGCCATGCGGGCATGATGGTCCGGTATCGGGTGAATGCCGGCGTTGAGCCACGCGCGTTCTCCGAACGTCACCTTCGACATCCAGTTGTCGGTTGAACCGGGTTCGGCAAACGCACGCGGGTTCCAGAACGTCCACACCGCCAGTGCCAGGACCGGCGCCAGGCACCACCAGCCTATCCACACCCGCGACCAGATCGCCAGTGCCAGCAACGGCAGTATGGGAAGCCGGGTCCAGCCTGACCACGGATTTGCATGCCGGGCCCAGGTCGTATCATCCATCGCCATAAGGCGTTCAAGCCGATGCGCTATGCTCATAGCCGCCCATATGATGCGCACTGGTCGTGGATATCAAGCTGCAACCGCGCTGTCTGGCCGGACTGACAGAGGCCGTGGGGAAACGAGCACCGCGGTTAACTCAACGATCTGTGCTTCGATGGACGACATCCACCTGGGAGCCGGCGTGAGGCGGTTGATGTTCAAAACCGCTATTATGCGGCTGAAAAGTCCTTTCATAGGCGTCATCAATGTTGCGCCGCATAAACGGATGTTCAACAGGCTCGCGCCGCCGCAGTAACCAGTACCAGGCGACTTGCAGGTAGCCGCCGGGATAGTGGTAACCTCCGTTGTCGCGCAGGATCTCGGCCTTGTGCAGGCGCCAGATGGACGGCAGTTCCGCCCATGGAACGTAGGGATGGTCGTGATGGACCGCGTGATAGTTGTTGTTGAGGAACAACAGACGCATCAAAGGCCCGGCTTCGATCACTGCTGTGCGTTCGGCAACCGTTTCCTCGGCGCGATGCTCGATGAATGTTCTGATCATCAGCATCGACATGCCCGGATAGGCCACGAACAGCCCATACGCCCATAACGGAACATCCAGCCAGACCAGCAGCGCGACAATCGGCACCAGGCCTGCAACATGCATGACATATGCCCGGATCACCTCTCGGTTGCCGGCACGCGCCAACATGAGATCATTGCGCCAGAAGGCGTACAGCGCCAATGCCGGCCCGATCACAATACGGCCGCCGAGCGTGCTGTTAACACCAAGCACCGCCTGCATTACAGGACTGGTGCGGTGCCAGTCGTGGCGGCTCAGGTACCAGCTTTCAGGGTCGTCATACGGGTCCGTGAGCATGACATTGTTGTGGTGACGCAAATGGGTGTCGCGAAATCGCCGATATGGCACAAACAAGCCAATCGCGGGAAACACCAAAGCCTCATTCACGGCAACTGACCGGGTCGGGTGGCCGTGCAATGCTTCATGCTGAAGTGACGAATGAAACGTGGCCATCAGGGCGGCGGGAACCACCCAGAACCATCCCAGCGTATCGTGCCAGATGATCGCAGAAATCCAAATTGTATAACAGACAGCCAGCGCAACCCAGGTGGGCCATTCGCGGGCTGCCCTGGTGGTCCCCAGCACCGACATCCCAATGACGATCCAAAATTCCGCACCGCCGTGAACCCGGCTGCTCGTGCGCAACTGTGAGGATAACCCAATTCGCCAGAACTGTCACTAAAATGTCAGCAGCACCTTACTTAGATATCCAGCTCGACATCGTCGACAAACTGGGCGCGTTCGGTGATGAAGTTGAAGCGGTCTTCGGGCTTGTTGCCCATCAGTTCCTTGACCACGCGCGCGGTCACTTCTGCCTCGCTTTCGGCCATCTGCACCTGCAGCAAGGTCCGATTGCCGGGCGTCATGGTGGTTTCCTTGAGCTGCGCAGGCAACATTTCGCCGAGGCCCTTGAACCGTGAAATCTCCACCTTGCCGCGTCCGGTAAACTCATTGGCCAGCAATTCGTCCCTATGGTCATCGTCACGGGCATAGGCAGACTTTGTGCCCTGAACCAGCCGGTACAGCGGCGGCACCGCAAGGTAGAGATGCCCCTGCTCTATCAGTGCCGGCGTCAGCCGGAAGAAGAACGTGATAAGCAATGAGGCTATGTGCGCGCCGTCGACGTCGGCATCGGTCATGATGATGACCTTCTCGTAGCGCAGGTCGTCTTCACGGTACTTGTCGCCTGTGCCACATCCCAGCGCCTGCATCAGGTCGCCCAGTTGTTGGTTGGCATTCAGCTTATCGCGAGTGGCAGAGGCCACATTGAGGATCTTGCCGCGCAGGGGCAATATGGCCTGGGTCTGCCGGTTGCGGGCTTGTTTGGCAGAGCCGCCGGCGGAGTCGCCTTCGACTATGAACAGTTCGGAGCCCTCTCGCCCGGAAGACGAACAGTCCGCCAGTTTGCCCGGCAGGCGCAATTTGCGCACCGCGGTCTTGCGGCCCACGTCGCGTTCGGCGCGGCGGCGGAGACGTTCCTCGGCGCGCTCCACCACCCAGTCCAGCAGCTTGTCCGCCTGGGCGGGATGGCCGGTCAGCCAGTGGTCAAAATGGTCGGACACGGCCTTGTCGACAATGCGTGACGCTTCAGCCGTGGCAAGCTTCTCCTTGGTCTGGCCCTGGAATTCCGGTTCGCGAATGAACACCGACAACATAATGCCGGCAGATGACATCACATCTTCCGTCGTGATCACCGATCCGCGCTTGTTGCCGGACAGTTCGGCGTAGTTTTTCAACGACCGGCTCAGGGCGAACCGCAAGCCCTGTTCGTGAGTGCCGCCTTCAGCGGTGGGAACCGTGTTGCAATAGGATGAGACGAACCCGTCAGCGCCGCCGAACCAGGCAACCGCCCATTCAACGGACCCGTGCCCGCCTTCCTTCTTCACCTTGCCTGCAAAAATCTCGTCAGCCACCCGCGGGCGGCCGTGAATGGCCTCTTCGAGGTAGTCCTTGAGCCCGCCGGGAAAGTGCAAAACGGTTTTCTGCGGCGTGTCGTCCTTGTCGGTCAGGTGGACCGGATCGACCGACCAGCGGATTTCAACGCCGCCAAACAGATACGCCTTGGACCGGGCCATCTTGAACAGCCGCGCCGGCTTGAACTTGGCGCCCTTGCCGAAAATCTGCTCGTCGGGTTTGAAGCGCACCCGGGTGCCGCGCCGGTTGTGAACCTTGCCCTCGTCGGATATCGGCCCTTCTGCATGACCGCGGGAATAGACCTGACGGTACAGGGTCTGATTGCGGGCGACCTCAACCTCCAGCACCTCGGCAAGCGCATTGACCACTGACACGCCGACACCATGCAGGCCACCGGACGTCTCATAGACCTTGGAGTCGAACTTGCCGCCGGCGTGCAGGGTCGTCAGAATGACCTCGAGCGCAGACTTGTCCTTGAACTTGGGGTGCGGATCGATCGGGATGCCGCGACCGTTGTCGGAGACGCAAAGATAGCCATCAGCGTCATACTCGACCTCGATGAAGGTGGCATGGCCGGCCACCGCTTCGTCCATGGAATTGTCGATGACTTCGGCAAACAGATGATGCAATGCCTTTTCATCGGTGCCGCCAATGTACATGCCAGGACGCCGGCGAACAGGTTCCAGGCCTTCCAGGACCTCAATGTCGGCAGCGGTGTAGCCGGCCTCGGCTGCCGGATGCCTGGTTTTCTTTCCTGGCGAACCGGAAGATGCTGCCGGAACCGGCTTTGCAGCGGCAGATGTGGCGTCGGCGTTGCCGAACAGGTCAAGTGACTTGGACATTCGTATTCCGGTTGTTCATAAGCGTCGTGGCGAATCAGGTTTGTGCAGTATGGCATGCGCGCCGCGCCAAATGCGAGATTACCCGACAAAATGGCCACAAATTAGTACGCCGGGCCCCAATTGCCGCCCATGTGCGCGAATGGACTGTCAGAAACGGCCGGCTTCAGCGCCAGAACTTCGGCAGCAATGCGATGGTGTCAGACAGGCTCTCAGCCAGATCCGCCGCCTCGCTGCGCCTGCTACCCCAGTTGCCGGCGCCAACCAGCCTGTCATGCCCGGTCATCCGGGCCTCGTCGAGATCGTTGATGGCGCCGAGGCTGGATTGCAGCAGTTTGCAGGTCTTGCGCCACGGTGCGATGTCCTTCCTGGCAAACAGGGACCTGGTGAATTCGAGCCAGTACCTGAGGCGTTTCAGGTCCTTGCGAAAGGTGTGATAGTCGCCGCTCGTCGCAAACACCTGCCTCAGGCTCCCGGCCCGGTACAGGCGCTCAACCGACTGATCGATGATGCCCGGCACAATGCACGAGCAGGGCTGATCCAGCACCTGCGTATCACGCTGTCGCCAGTCGCCTGTCCGGAACAACCTGTCAAACTCATCCACGAAGCCGATCAGGCCGGCATCCGACACCTGCGCCTGGGCATCTCGAACCATCGCCGCGCGATCATGCCGGCTGTCACGCGTCGCCGCACCGGCAGCGTCCTGCCACTCCACCACCACATCGTGCTGGCGCAGCGGGTGCAGTATCGCCATGGCCAGTTTCAGGTTTGTCGCCGCCCACTTGCGTGTTTCGGAGCGCAGCCAGGGCTTGGTGCCTTGGAGAAACACCCGAAGCCGGCGCGCCGACACCCGGGACTTGTGCACCGGCACGGTGCCTCCCGTAATCATGAAAACCTGCAGGTTGTGCCGCAGATCGGCAATGTTGGTACGGGCAACCGCACAAACCATGTCAGCGCCCGTCATTGACGGATCTAGCCGGATACGCGTTGGTTTGCGTGCCTGAAGCTCAGCCGGAAGCGGCGCAGCACTGCCTGATGCCTTAAGCTGGATTGTCATGCCGTGTGCACTTTCATCACAGGATCGTTCATGAACCAGTTTTATGAAACCAATAAAACAACCCCGCATTTTGGGGAATTGTGGGGGGTTGCAGACTCCAGAGAAAACCTGGGCTCGAAGCGAGGGGGAGCTTCTTGTGCTCCAGGTGTAAACCAAACGGGCTGGGGGGATTAGCAGGGGATTTGGGGCCCGCCAGCTCCATATTGATCATTCTCTTTTACACGTCACAAACGCTCAATATGAATCTCTGCGTTCTATCCGCGTCTACAGCGTGACCACTTTACACCAGCGATCTTCGCTATCAAGTCTCAAAAACTAACAATTTGTTAACCATCGGTCAAATCACGTTTTACGTGACAGCACCTATCCGCTTCTCAGGCACAGCTGCTCAGCGCACTGCGAACCTGAAAGGACAGCCCCGCCGGAACCTTTAACCGCGCGGGGCCTCGTGGCTTTTTTGCCTTTACCCGGTCACGAGACCAGGCTTTTCATAATGCGGGCACAAGTGCCCGGAATTTCAAAATGTCTATATGTCGGAATGGCTGAAACCAGTAAGCAAGGCCCAGGCGCACACGCTTCGTCCCTGTCGACTGATCACAGCAAAGGATGCTTTGGCGGAGTCATTTTTGTAGACCTCCTTGCTTAGCGGATAAGAATATGGTGCACACGGACAAGGCGTCCGTCAAATCACGAATAATGTCAGCATCCCTTACGTTTCAGGCCAACCATTGCCGCATGGCGGCATTGACCGCATCGGGGGCCTCAAGAGTGGCCAGATGGCCGCTTCCGGCAATCAGATCAAGCCTGGCGTTAGGAATTCGGTCCGCCATTTCACGTGCATATTCAGGCGGCGTGATGACATCTTCACAGCCTGTCAGGACGAGTGTCCGGCAGGATATGTCTGGCAACAGTGGCAGGTAGTCTGGACGGTTGATGATGGCCGCCATCTGGCGCCTGAACACCGCCACACCGGTGTCAGTTGCCATCTTGACTATCGTGTCGCGCAAACCTGGTTCCAGCGCTCTGCCGGCGGCGACCAGCCTGGTCAGCAGGACATCGAGGGTGATGTTCAGGTAGTGTCCGTCGTCGGCCATTTTGAGCAATGCACGGCGTGCTGCCAGTTCCTCAGCGGTATCGAGCCTGGCCTTGCCGTCAAGCAGCGCCAGCCGTGATACACGTTGCGGAGCAACGGACATGATTTCCAGCGCCAGATACACACCCATCGACAGGCCCG
>JBCCVY010000113.1:0-10100 GCA_039194725.1 Pseudomonadota bacterium | reverse complement strand
TCGATGGCAAGATAAGGCTGGATGAACTTGTCTGCGACGGCATCATTGTTGCCACGCCTGCCGGATCCACTGCCTACAACCTGTCGGCGCATGGTCCCATCCTGCCGATCAACTCACCGCTGCTGGCCCTCACTCCCATCAGCCCGTTTCGGCCACGGCGGTGGCGTGGCGCAATTTTGTCACATGAAGCCGAAGTGGAAATCGAAATGCTGGAAGCCGACAAGCGTCCTGTGTCTGCGGTTGCTGACCAGACAGAGTTTCGCGATGTCGTCAAGGTGACGGTGCGCGAGGACGAAAAAAGATCTGCTCGGCTGCTGTTCGATGATGGACATTCGCTGGCAGAACGGGTGTTGAATGAGCAATTCCAGTTTTGAGACAGTGGGGTTAACCTTATGGTATCTGTCTGTTTAGACTGTATTAATCACAACGCCGTAAGTTCATCAATGTGAGTTGCGTAGCCGGCCAGTTGCCGGAACTGAGTATCGAGGCGCCGGGTTCAGTCGAACCCGGCGCTTTTCATTTTGAAGCTGGTTCGCACCTGGTGCCGGCGCCCTGCTCGGCTTCAAACTGAAGCTTCGATCATCCTGGCTGACGGGAAACGGGTACAAATCTGCCTTTCGCACGATCCACGCGGTACTCACGCTCAAAACCGGAAGTCATGCCGGCTTCTTCAAAACACTCCCGCAGCACCGAACCTTTTGGAGCGAGAATGGTCTTGTCCAACTTGTAGAACCGGAACATTTCATTCCAAAGATGCAGGCAGACCGATCCGCGCTGCCTGATGCCTTGCAGCGACAATGAGCCGGGAACCAGCAGACTCAGAAATTCCCTGTGACCGACCGGATAGAAGACCGGGGACGGTTTCACATGAACCCGGCTTCCCAACTCCTGATCGTGCACGAGACGCGTAACGAGATTGGGGCCGATTTCACCCCATTTGACATCACTGCCGGCCTGCCGGCTCAACTGCATTGCCTTGCTGAAAAACCGCTCGCCCGGTTTGGCCGCAAACAGCACTGCGGAATTGACCACCTGCTGGTTCTGATATCCCGCCAGCAGCTCTGCTTCGGGCCAGGACTGCGAAAGGCAATAAATGTCAGTGTCCACCCACCAGCCTCCCAGCCGGTACAGCATTGTATAGCGGAATACATTGGAAAAGGCTGAGTAACTGCCGGCGCCAAATCCTGACTTGTACGCAAATGGTTTTACATCCGGACAGACATCCGAGATCGGTCGAAGCGTACACCCGGCGGGTGGATCGAAATCGCCGTCCGTGAACAGTTCGAAATTGTGTCCGTGGGCGACAAACGAAGCAATGCAGAGCCGCTCAAGCGGACCCAAATCATCCCCTGTCCACATTGACCTGAAGATCATGTCGCGCTTTCACATCCTGGATTGCGATCGAGCACGATAACCCTGCCCATTACGCAATTGTCTGGTGGGAACAAAAGGTTATAAAACCATAGCAATCGGTGACAAAAAATATTTCGCCACAGGAGAGCCTATTGCAAAGCGGCAATCGACGAAAGGCCCTGTTCGCTTGGGAACTCGGCGGCGGCATGGGGCACGTTACGGTCATGTCTCGCATTGCGGGGCACCTGGATACGGAAAAATTCGACCTCTGGTATGCGCTGTCCTCGCCAGAACTCGGTTTGAAGACAGGTTTCGACGCCGAACGGGTCATACCTGCACCGCTCTGGCCCGGACAGCGCGGCTGGAAATATCAGCCTGTCCAGCCAGCTCGGTCCCTTGGCGAAGCCCTGGCTCGTTCGGTGTTCATAACTGCCGAGGATGTCCGCAAGCAATTGCAGCACTGGCTGCAGATACTGGACAAGACAAAACCGGACATCGTGTTCGCCGATTACTCCCCGGGGGCCCTGATGGCTGCCCGTGCCCTTGGCATAGCCAGTGTGGCCTACGGCGTCGGATACTATACTCTCCACGAAGGCGCGACCGAGTTTCCGCTCATCTGGAACCAGCCCGGTCTGGTGCCGGAGCGCACCGAGGCGGCCGCCTTGCAAGACATCAACTCCGCGTTGCGCGAACTTGGCTGTGACGAGCTTGAAAATCTCGCTCAATCCATGCTTGGCACACGTCAGCTGGCGATGACCTTGCGGCTCATTGATCCAAGCGGGCCGCAGCGCGGCGAAGCACTGTGCAACCCGGTGTTGTCAGATGTCCTGGAGCCGTTGCGGCCCCCTGGGCACCGGCTGTTTGTCCACTTTCAAGATACCGGCCATCCCAACCTGCTGCGCGGGCTGCTGGCGGCTGGACCACCGGCAACGGTCTACATCAGGGATCTTCCCGGCAAAGCCAGGAAACTGCTGAAAGATGCCGGGTTTGATGTCCTTAACAAGCCAGCAGACCTGGGCAAGCTGCTCCCGACCTGCAGCGGTGTGGTCCACTATGGCGGAGTGGGCCTGTCATCCCTGGCGTTGGCATGTGGCCTCCCGCAGGTCATGGTGTCAACCGACCTGGAAAAATTCTTTACCGCAACCAGAATAGAAAAGGCCGGTTTGGGGTGTCATGTTGGAATGGGAAATTTGGCCGCTGAACGCCTGCTGCAGGCCATTCGCTACATTCGCGAACATGATGGCGTTAAAAACCATACCTTCAGCTGGGCCCAACAAAACCGCTCGTCATTCGATCCGCCAGGTGCTCAAATGGCGGCCCGCATGCTTGAAAAATTTGCGGCTGAGATCTGAACGCCAGGAATCCGGACGGGCTTCACACCAGATGACCAAACGCTTGCACGAGCAGACGCCCCAGGCATTGATGAAAGAGGCCTATCAGGTCGCCTCAGCCTGGCTGGCCGCCGAGATGGACGCGAAAGACTCCTGCTTTCTCGCCAACCCCAAACCCAACTTTGGTCGCGGCATAGAGTTCTATTCCGGCATGGATCTCTACCGTCTGGCCGCCTACTCAATCGCGATATACGCAAGCGGTGTGGGTCGATGGCCCGATCTGGCCTGTCCGGTCCGTCTGACGGAAAAGCAGTTGTGGAGCAAGTTTTTCGGCTATGTGCCATTGCCGTCTCCGGCGGACAAGCTTGGAACCAAGCGTTTCCTGCCGTTTGAGTTCCGCGATCGCATCAGGTTGCCCGAAGTTGTCTGGCGCTCGGCGCAGATTGCAATGCCGCCCGGCGACCGCATCCCCGCCGGGCGCTATTTCCTCAAGGCAAACAACGACAGTGGCACCAATCTTGAGCTGCACTATCCGCTGACGCCGGATCAGAAGGACCGGCTGGCCGACTGGCTGCGGTCGCGCCAGGGCCCGGCAAGGATAGTGGGCGGCGGTGAGTGGTGGTACGCCAGGATCAAGCCTGAAATCTTTCTGGAAAGGGCCATAGGCAGTGAAGGCAGTCCACCTGAGGAGTGGAAGCTTCATGTGATGAATGGCCGCTGCACCTACCTTTACGAACGTGAAGGCGATGGTCGGAAATCAACCATACATACCGTTTACGACCGAGACTTCGTTCATCTGCCGGTCAAGATCCGTGAAATGGAGATAGGCAAGGTCAGGAAACCGTTCGAAGACTTTACGACCATGGTTGAGGCAGCAGAGGCCATTGCACGCAACATGAGCTTCGCACGGGTCGATTTCTACCGGACTGCCCCTGGCGAACTGTTTCTTGGCGAAATAACCCTGTGCCCCAACAATGCGGTCAACTGGTTCTCCGACCCGGAATTCGATGAGAAGATCGCCGTCGATTGGGACCACAGGTTCAATTATTGAAGCTGATCAGCCTGACTTAAGTCGGCTCAGAGCGCCTTCAAAGGGGTCTAGGCCACTCTCGACAAGCCTTCCGACAAGCGGGAAACCAGTGTCCGCGTACGGCCCTCCGTCAACTGCGACAACAGGCTGATGATGTGCATGCGCTCATGTTCATCGTCTGCAGCGTGGCGCGTCATGATGACTTCAACCAGAGCCCGGCCGAAAGCCTCGGCATCTGCCTGCTTGCCGGCGGCACCGGTGGCGGCCGACACTTGGCAGATGGCATGAATGAGCACGTGGGCATCCTGGGGAATGCCGGCACGGCGCAACAAGGTGGTCACAGTGCGCGGAGACATTGTGCCCGTGGCCCGGCGCACCTTGCGCAGCGATGCGTTTGCCAGGTGGGCCAGCGCCCACTCGAAAAACGGCAGATGACCGTTCATGCCGGCCCGCAGCAGCAGGGAAGTCGTCAGCATGCCGCGTTGCGACATCAGCGCCACAACTGGCTGGAGCAGTTCGGCATCGACACCACGCAGTATGCGCAGCGCGTTGACCTCTTCCTTGTCAGAGATGTAGTCATCGCTACGGAAATCGGCGACCCAGCCCTGATACTGAGCCTTCTTGCGCATTTCCTCCGCGGTGCGCTGATTGTGCACCAGCGCGATCTCGCACGGCAGGTTCGGCAGGTCCATCAGGGCATCGCACACCTTCGGCGAAGCATGAAACCGGTTGTAGACCTTGCGGCAGTACCTTGTGCCCAGGCGAACCGTCGAGTTGCCCAGCAAAGCGATAATGACGTCCTCGCCGCCGTCCTGGACGATCTTCCGCACCGAAGCCGGTCCCAGATCGGACCGTGCAGCAACAGCTTTGCAGCGTTTGAGATCGCCGACCGCAAGGATGGTTTTCATGATTGTGTCATCAAGCGATGGGTTGAGGCTGATGAAGGGAACCGCAATGTCGTCTTCATCCGCCACAATGGCAAACACCAGATCGGCCGACAGTCCGTCGGTTTTCAACAGCCTGCTGGCGATAATGTCTCGAATGTTGCGATCACTGTCACAGGCCAGTTTGGTGACAATCGGCATGACCTGCCGGCATTCATCGATGCCTGAGTGAGGGTCGTTCAACAGGTCGCACAATTGTCGGGTCAGCGCCATACGGTCGGCGACACTGCCGGACCTCATCACATTTTCAAAAATCGACACATCAAGGCGCAGCCGCCTTTGCTTGATGACATCTTCGAGCATATAGGGTTCCCACTTACCAACCGCCTGCCCGGTCCCAGAGAACAGATGTTTGATTGCTCACGACCGGATATATTGCCTGTCGTACAAGGTAACGCGAGAAGTCTTAACGTTTGGTTCACCATAAATTGCCGACAGAAAACCTCACTTCTCACCGTCATCCGTCGATACCGGATCGGCAGCCGTTTCATCCATTTCCTCAGCCACAGCAGCAGCCGTAACCGCCGTAGCCATGGGCGGAAACGGCACCAGATCACCGGTTTCCTCCGGGGGCAGCACGCCCGACATCGTCATGCGGTAGAATGCGTACGCGGCAAGCAGGCCGAATATCGAGACCATGTACAACATGAACCCGTTGGCACCGAACTGCTGCATGAAACCGCCGGCGATGGAGGGTCCGGCGATGGACCCCAACCCGTACAGCAGCACCAGTTTCGAGCCGGCCGCCAGCATCTGATCCTTGTTCAGCTGGTCGTTTGCATGGGCAATGGCAAGGGAATACAGCGGCATCGAAACACCGCCGAACAGCGCCACCAGCCCGATCAGCATGAAAGCCTCGCTTGTCGGCACAATCATCACCATTGCCGCCAGCCCCGCCGACAGGACCGACAGGGCCGCAATCATCAGGCGCCTGTCGTAACGGTCGGACAACCAGCCGACCGGCAACTGGGAAACTATAACGGCGAACGGCGCCACCGCCATCATCCATGACACATAGGTCAGCGGCATCCCGTTCATGACACCGAATACGGCGCCGAGGTTGAAAAACGCCGACTGGGCCAACCCATTGGCAATTGCGGCAACAACAGCCAGCGGCGAGGCCGCAAATATCTCGGAAATCGAGATATAGCGCGGCGCGCCCAGGACCGGCGCCGACACCTTGGTCAGCACGATAGGAACCAGCGACAGGGACATCACGGCGGACACGACAATAAACCGGGTAAACCCGGATGGGTCGTCAATCACCAGCGCCAGCGAACCGATACCGGCGCCGGAATAGAACAGCAGCATGTAAAGTGACAGGACCTTGCCGCGATCCTTGTTGCTGCTGCCCTCGTTCAGCCAGGTCTCAATGACGATTGCCAGCCCGGCCGCACACATCCCGATGATGAGACGCATCGCGAACCACCACACCGGATTGACAAACAGGGGGATCAGCAACACGGCG
Organism: Pseudomonadota bacterium; assembly: GCA_039194725.1. Lineage (GTDB taxonomy): Bacteria > Pseudomonadota > Alphaproteobacteria > Rhizobiales > Aestuariivirgaceae > Anderseniella. The sequence continues at coordinate 3,974 of JBCCVY010000113.1, read as the reverse complement.
GTGGACAGAACCGACGCATATCCGGCAAACACCCTAATATGCCCGACCGCACGAACCGCATTCGGTGTAATGAGGGCCGACAGAAAAAGACCGAGCGAAAAACCGGAAGCGATTATGCCGGTGGTCGTCGTGGAGAAATTGGCAAGTGCTGCCTGAACGCCAATCAACGAGCCCTGCAGACTGTTGCCAATCGACATCAGCAAAATGGCCACCAGCAGCGGCCACAAATAGCGCAATCCAGCAATCACCGGCTCATATCCTTCAGGTCAGGCTGCCAGCGAGGCTCATCCGCGACAGCAATGCATTTCCGATTGCTGGCAAACCACGATTACACTGATTTTACAGTATGCCCGTTTGACGCAGCTTGGCATCGAATATCTCGCGGTTACAGGGCTTAACAAGATAGTCCGTTGCACCATGCCAGATTGCATCGCCGACCGAACCGATGTCGTTCGCGTCGGGGCACATGATCACGACCGCCTCTGAAGCCGCCCTGTGCCTGCGCAACCGGCGAATGAAGGTCGCTGCACATCGAGTGCCCACCAGAACCACATCCGGCATCTCCGACACGCATTGCTCCAGTGCTGCATCTTCATTTTCCGCCTGGACAATATTGAAGCCATGACTGGCGAGGTACCCCTGCGCACGCCCGCGCCACTCTGTGCTCTCGTCCACAACCAGGCATCGTGTCAGTTCGCAATGTCGCTTCATTTTCCATCTCCAGGCGCTGGGCAATCCGTTCCCGTAATGCGAGTCCTGCGCCCGGCAGGTTAACGAGTGGTTAACCAGCTCCCTGCCCGACTTTGAAGATCGTTTTACCATTCAAAATCATATGCTTGGATTCAACACATGAATCCGTTTGTGAGTCCGTCCGCCATCTGCTCTTGCCTAAATCTGGACTCGCCATGCGACTCACTTGAGAATCGAAAACAACCTTAAGTTGTACAAATACCGGATCATCGCGAAATACGAACCGCATTTATGGATTGCCCGCGCCGTTTGCCTCGGTTAGCTGTTGGCATATCCATCACAGTCAAACAGCAAGCGGTAAGAGATCATGGCAGGGAAATGGTTTGAGGAACTGGCACCGGGCTTTGAATTGGAGCATGAAGTACGCCGGACCGTCACCGAAGCCGACAATATGTTGTTTTCCAACATGACCATGAACCCGCAGCCGCTGCATATCGACCATGCGTTTGCTGCCAGCAGCGAATGGGGCCAGCCACTGGTCAATTCGATGTTCACGCTGTCGCTGGTAATCGGTATTTCGGTGCAGGAACTCACGCTGGGTACACTGGTGGCGCAACTGGGCATAACCGACGTCAGGTTTCCGGCCCCTGTGTTTCACGGCGATACCATTCAGGTGAAGACCACCGTGGTTTCCCGGCGTGAAAGCAAGTCACGCCCGGATGCCGGCATTGTAGAATTCAGGCACGAAGCGTTCAAACAGGATGGCACTTTGGTTGCAGAATGCATCCGCCAGACGTTCATGCGGAAAAAACCAACCGACGCGGGAGCGGCCTGATGCGATCCTTGCTGTTTGTACCGGCGGACTCCGAGCGCAAGATCGAAAAGGCGATGGCCAGCAGCGCGGATGTCGTGATCCTCGACCTGGAAGATTCAGTGGCACCGCAGAACAAGCCGGCAGCTCGCAGCCTGTCCGCCAAAACGCTAACAATGTCCCGGTCAGGCCCGCAGGTCTATGTTCGGGTCAATGCGCTCGATACCGGACTGACATCTGATGACCTCGACGTTGTCCTGCCAGCCGGCCCGGACGGCCTCATCCAACCCAAAACCGAAACCGGGGCCTGCGTTGAAAGACTGGCGGAGCTGGCAGGCTCACAGATACCCGTCATCGCCATCGCCACCGAAACCGCGAACGCCATGTTCGGCCTTGGCACATATCGCGGGATTGCCGGCAATCTGCAGGGCATGGCGTGGGGTGCAGAGGACCTGTCCAACGAACTGGGCGCACTGGCCAACCGCGACGCGGACGGCGTCCTGACAGAACCATACCGGCTGGCCAGATCACTGTGCCTGTTCGGCGCGCGCGCTGCCGCTGTCGAACCCGTGGACACGGTCTATGTTGACTTCAGGGATGCAAGCGGTCTGGAACGCAGTTGCATGGAGGCGGTCCGCGACGGCTTCACCTGCAAGATGGCCATTCATCCTGCACAGGTCGAAGTGATCAACCGCGCATTCACGCCATCAAAGCAGCAGGTGGCCGAAGCCCGCGACATCGTTGCAGCCTTCGCCGAAGCGGGTGACGCCGGCGTGGTGGGCATAGGCGGCAAGATGTACGACATTCCACATCTCCACCGGTCCCGCAAACTGCTTGAGCGAGCCACGGTCTACGGGGTCGCATGACACCACGAGCGTCATCCTGACCCGGCTGCGAGCTCGGAGAGGATATGCCGAAACCTGAGCAAGGGTCCGTGATCCCGCATCATGCCAACTGGCACGCTGAAGTGGCCGCGGCGATAGACAAACTGGTTTTCCGGAGGCACGTTCCACTCGTCAATCAGCGTGCGCGCGCTGTTGAACGGGGTCACATTGTCATGGTCTCCAAGCACGGTCACAATGTTCTCAGGCGGAATGACCGGCCGGCGCTCGGCCTCGAACAACGGCATGTAGCGCCGGATCAGGTTGGTGCGCCAACCGTGATCTATGGTTGCTTTCGCAATCCCCCAGACCTCGGCAAGCTTTCCATGGACGACAGCGTCTTCGATGTGGCCGCAATGGGTCACCAGGAACGCCGCATCGGGGCGCAGCCGATCCGGCCAGTAGCGTGACTTGTCGCAGATGATCTGAGAGGTCATGGCGCCAAGGCTGCTGCCGCCAATGGCAATCGGTGTGTTGGTTGTGCGCCTCAACCAGTCCATGATCACCGACCATTCCTGCGCCGCGGAAGTGAACAGGTCGAGCGCACCCATGGGAGCGGTTGCGATGAATTTTTCACCTCCATACATGCCGTCCGGCACCCGCCGCCCATGCCATGGCGCTTCCGGCCGGACCACCCGGATCCCCATTTGCACCATTGCCTCGACCTCGTCCACGAGGCCCTTCCAGTGATCGAATTCAACACAGATGCCATGTCCGAAAATCAGCGTCGGCGCGTTGTCCGCACATGCAGGTTCATAGACACGTGCAATCACCTGATCGTCCATGCGCGGCGACGGCGACTTGAAGCGCAACCAGTAGTTGCGCCCGCCATCGCTGGTGTTCAGACGGTGCGAAACTGCTATCTCCGGCATGACATCCGGTGGCGAAAAAGCCTTGGCCGGATTGGCCAGCAATGACCCGTAAATCGCCTCTACATCTGCCGGAGACGGAATCTGCCAGCGAACCGGCGGCACATTGCAGCCAAACCGCACCGGAATGAACTTTCGCCGCAGGTTGTTGTACCGGTTGCGACAGGCAAGGCGCTCGTGCTCGGCCTGCACCAGAGCATCGGCCGAAGGTTCACCGGGCCCGAAGAAAGCACCTTCCCAGTCGTGCTCAATGTCCACCATGCGATGACGAACGGCTTCAAATTCACCGAGCGTGCGCTTGACACGCTCTTCCAGGCGCCCGGTGGGCACAACGCCGGCGTTGTCGAAAAACCTGTCTGTCGACCCCTCAGCCGCCCGCGCCGCTGCCCACAGTCGCGACAGCGGAAAGAACCAGTAGGCAACGGTGTTGAGCGCAACATGGTCGAACCATGGCCGGGCCACCAGATTGCCCAGCGGCGTGCGCAGTGCGGCCACCAGAAGTTCCTGAGCAGTTGGGCGCAGCGAGGGCGTCATGAAGCAAATACCGTCATTCAGCCTCCAGCGACGCACTGAGTTGGATCATCGAATTTGCATGGTACTGAAGCAGATTTCGTTCACCTGCGTTCAGTTCCACCTTGTCATGCTCGTTGAACGTTATCAATTTCAATCGCCGCATCAGGTCAATGCCATCGGCGATAGCGGTCTCCTCGTCACCTTCCTGGA
>JBCCVY010000112.1:0-10122 GCA_039194725.1 Pseudomonadota bacterium | reverse complement strand
GCAGCCGGCTACACCCGGCAGAACGTCCTGGAAGTCGTTCTCGGCACCAGCCTGAAGGTGATGTCAAACTACACCAACCACATCGCCGAAACCGAGGTTGACGGGGCATTTGCCGCAAATGCCTGGAGCGCCGACCAGGCTACCGCGGCCTGATGATGACTACAACGTTGCCAAGGCCTGCGCACAGCGCAGGCCTTCACGCAAGAACAATGATCGCTATGGACCGTGCCAATATGTCGGGCCTGTAGCATGGGCCCTCAATGCAATATGCTGACCCGCACTGAAAATGGAGATGCGCTCACACAGAGCATGAACACCAGAGGAAAACACCGCCATGCTGCTGGACACACCGATATGCAACTTTGGCTGGAAGGCGCCCGACTTTACGTTGCTGGACGCCGACGGCAACAGTTTCACCATGTCCGAACACCTTGCGGGCAACGGATTGCTGATTGCGTTTATCTGCAACCATTGTCCCTACGTTCAGGCGATCGCCGACCGGTTTGCAAAGGACACACAGGAGCTGATGCAAGAGGGCATCAACGTACTGGCGGTAATGTCAAACGACTACCGCAAAGTGCCGGCCGACAGCCCGGCCAACATGAAGCTGTTTGCCGATCAGCACGGATTTGGCTTTCCTTATCTGGTCGATGAGGACCAGTCGGTGGGCAAGGCCTATGACGCCGTGTGCACGCCCGACTTCTTCGGCTTCAACAAGGACGGGGAACTGCAATACCGTGGCCGGCTCGACGACGCAAAAATGGACGATCCGGCAAACCGGACACGCGAACTGGTGAATGCCATGCGCCAGATCGCCGAGACCGGGCACGGCCCGCAGCAGCAATCACCCAGCATGGGCTGCTCGATCAAGTGGCGCTGAGCGCGCGCGTCATCCGTTGTCGCCGGCGCCAGTCAGCGCCGTGACGTCGGCATCACGATGCAGGCGTGAGAACCCGCTCGCCCTGCGAAAACGCTTTGACGGCCTGCTTGAGCGCCGTGGTCATGTCGGTCTTCTCCCAGGAGAATGAACCGTCGCGGCGCGGCTTGCGGCCAAAATGGCCGTAAGCGGCAGTGCGCGCATAGATCGGCCGGTTGAGATCCAGATGACGCCGGATCCCGGACGGAGACAGGTCCATGCACTTGCGCAGGGCCTGTTCGAGCACGCTTTCATGCACTTTGCCGGTGCCATGCGTATCGACATAGACCGACAGCGGCTGCGCCACCCCGATGGCGTAGGAAAGCTGGATCGTGCAGCGGTCCGCAAGCTTCGCAGCCACAACGTTCTTGGCCATATCGCGCGCCGCGTAGGCGGCAGACCGGTCAACCTTGGTCGTGTCCTTGCCGGAGAATGCGCCGCCGCCATGCGGTGCGGCGCCGCCATAGGTGTCAACGATGATCTTGCGTCCGGTCAGGCCAGCGTCCCCGTCCGGGCCGCCGATGACAAACTTGCCGGTGGGGTTGATGTACCACTTGCAGTCCGTCGCCAGCGGCAGATCGCCCAACGCTTCCAGCACAAACGGTTCAATGACCGTGCGAACCTTCGCCGAATCCCAGCTTTCGTCCAGATGCTGGGTCGAAACCACAATCGATGTGACCTCCGACGGCTTGCCGTCCACATAGCGGATGGTGACCTGGCTCTTGGCGTCCGGTCCGAGCCTGGCGGCATCGCCCTCGCCACTGTGGCGGGCGGCAGCCATCAGTTCGAGAATCTTGTGCGAATAGTAGATCGGCGCCGGCATGAAGTCCGGTGTTTCACGGCACGCATAGCCGAACATGATGCCCTGGTCACCGGCACCTTCCTCACCCTGGCGGTCAGCGGCATTGTCCACGCCCTGGGCGATGTCGGTTGACTGGGCATGCAGCAACACATCGACCTTGGCGGTTTTCCAGTGGAAACCCGCCTGCTCGTATCCGATGGCGCGGATGGCGCGGCGCGCTGCCGAGCGGAACCGGCCCGGCGCGATCACCGGCTTGCCGGCAGCGTCGTGAACTACATTGCCGGCCTTGTCCTTCTTGAACAGCGTATCCGGCACGCGAACCTCACCGGCAATCACCACACGGTTGGTCGTGGTCAATGTTTCGCAGGCAACACGCACGGTCCAGGGGTCGGTGCCGGTCTTGCGCGCCTCCTTGTAGACCAGATCAACAATCTCGTCGGAGATGCGGTCACATACCTTGTCCGGGTGACCTTCGGAAACTGATTCACTGGTGAAGAGGTAGTTCTGACGTGCCATGGCTTGCAAACTCCGCGAATGGGACAGGATGATCGCCATATGCAGATTTCTTTATATGCAATGGCAGCCGAGTGGACGCCCTTTTGTCAGGCTGCACGCATCACGTCAAGCCAACATTGGTTAATTGCGGGCAATTAGCCGCAACCGCTGCCGCCGCAATGTCTTGCTGTCCACGGTCCGGGCCCTAGTCGGACTCAACACTGCCGATGCCGGACACGGACTTCACGAGATCAAGGATGTTTCGCCGCACTTCCGGGCTTTCAATCTCGGAAAACGTCCGCACCAGCTGAGCGCCGTCCGGACTGGACAGAAACTCGATCATCTCAAATGAACCGGTCTGCTTGTCTGACTTGGCTTTGCCGGAGATGTCGCTGCGGACCATGTCGTCGAAGAAAAACTGCACCGGTACATCGAGAATACGCGACATGTCGTACAGCCTGCTGGCACTGATTCGATTGGAGCCCTTTTCATATTTCTGGATCTGCTGAAAGGTCAGGTCGAGACTTTCACCGAGCTTTTCCTGGCTCATTCCCACCAGCATTCTGCGCATGCGCAGCCTGCTTCCAACATGTACGTCAATCGGATTTGGCATTTTCATTGTCATCTGTCACCTGTTCCGCAAGCCTTTGCGAATCGGCAAGAGCTGCGCGCTCGCAACAATTCCGCCTGGCAGATCAGTCGCCGTACCGGCACACCGTTATGACATTGTTTTCCAGGGAGTAGACGAAAGGTGTGTGTTGCCGATTCACATCTATGCTCAATTTTCATGCACTTCTGGTACACAAAACTTCTTCATCCGTCTACAAATTATGTAGATGCCGAAGATTAAAATCAGCAAGGCCAGGAAACCGAGATCCCCGATGACCGAGTACGGAGTTGCCGCCATGATCAGCGGCATGGCAACATCCAGATGTCCGGTGGTTCCCAGCGCCAGCCTTGCCTGAACGCGTCCTGCCGCATCGATCATCGCCGAAATCCCGGTATTGGCAGCCCGTATCATCGGCACGCCCTGTTCAATGGCGCGAAACCTGGCATGGCCCAAATGCTGGTGGGGGCCACCGGACGTGCCGAACCAGGCATCGTTGGTGGCGTTCACAAGCATCTCAGGCCGAGAGGCATACGGCACAGAGCGCGGAAACACGGCTTCATAGCAAATGAAACCGGCAAATGCCGGTATCCCGTCGAGCTTGATAACCCGATCCTCGCTGCCGGCGGAAAATCCCGGCGGCAGGTTGGCCAGCTGGCGCAATCCGAGCGGTTCCAGCAGCCACTGAAACGGCAGGAACTCACCGAACGGAACCAGGCGCACCTTGTCATGACGGGCCGCTATCTGACCGTCAGCCGGGATTGCCAGCAGTGAATTGAAGATCGAAACCTTGCCGTGCGGATCAGTTACACGGTGCAGGCCGCCGGTTAGCAGCGGCGTGCCGGCCGGCAGGCTGGCCATTATCCTGGCGCGCAGCTCGTGCTCCTCACCGAGCAACCGTGGCAAAGCACTTTCGGGCCAGACAACGACGGGCGGCGTTTGCAGCGCGCCGGCAAAAGGCCTGCCGCTCAGTTCCAGATAGGTGTCGATGATGCGAACGGCCTGCGCCCGGTCCCACTTGTCCTTTTGGGAGATGTTCGGTTGAACGATGCGCACCGCGGTTGCTGTGGCACCGCTTTCGATGAGCTTGGCATCATAGTTTGCAACCCGTGCATTGCCCCACACCTGCAAGGTCACCGCAGCGGCGCCGACGAGGGCGGGAAACACCATACGTCGCGTTGGTCTATGCGCTTTACCCGGATCGTGAAACAGGGCCGGCGTTGCGGCGAGGACAACAACAACAACCGTCATTCCATATATGCCGATCAGGCTGGCGGTTTGCGCAAATCCGTCGAGTGAACCGGCACCATAACCGGGCAGGTTCCAGGGAAACCCGGTCAGCAGGTGACCTCTGAGCCACTCGCCCGCGCCGATCAGCCCGGCGAGCAGCAGGATCCTTGGCCAGCCTGCCATCCACAATAGCGCCGCCACACCGAGTGCCAGCCCCCAGTACAACGACAGATATGCCGGCAGTCCGGCGACCGCGAACGGGATCAGCGCGGCGAATTTTTCCGGTTCCAGCCAGAAGGCTTCCGATATCCACCATAGCGACGGCACGAAATACCCGAATGCGAAACACCATCCGATTGCGAAACCGGCCCCGAAACGGCGCCGTTTGCGCGCCGGTTTCTGCATCGTGCCGTCAAGCAGCCAGACCAGCGCCGTGTAACTGACGAACAGCACCGGCCAGACATCAAAGGGCGGCAGTGACAGACACGCCAACCCGCCCGCCAGCAGTGCAACAAGGCAGCGGCGCCACAGCGGCCCGGCCGTCAGGCTTGCCGCCATAGCGGTCAGTTCTGCACCTGTGGAACAGGTTGTTCGGGCGCTTTCGCGGTCGGCTTGGCCGTGCTCGCAGGCGCACGCACCTTGCGCGGCTTGGTGTGGATGGCAACGCGGCGAACCCGGCGGGGATCTGCCGCAATGATCTCAAACTCTATACCCGAATCATGCTTGATCAGTTCGCCCCGCACCGGCACCCGGCCCAGCATGTGGAATATCAGGCCGCCAAGCGTATCGGCTTCTTCTTCCTCTTCGACCGGCAGCAGCTTGATACCCAGTGTCTCTTCGGCATCTTCTATTTCGAGCCGGGCTTCTGCCAGCCAGGTGGTTTCGGACGCACGGGTGATCAGTTCATCCTTTTCATCGTGCTCATCGGCAATGTCGCCGACGATCTCCTCGACCAGATCCTCAATAGTGGCCAGACCGTCGGTGCCGCCATACTCATCCACAACAACTGCCATGTGAACATGCGTCGACTGCATTTTCACCAGCAGGTCTGCGGCAGGCATGGAGGGCGGCACATAAAGCAACTCGCGCATGATGCCGAGTTCGCTCACCGGGGTTTTCAGGTCGGCGGCCGACAGCGACAGGATCGGCACAGACTTCTTTGCACCCTGTTTTGGCCGGACCCGCTTGTCCTTGGAGTTCAACCACTCCAGGAAATCCTTGATGTGGATCATGCCGAGCGGTTCATCGAGCGTGTCGTGATAGATCGGCAACCGGGAGTGACCGGCCTCAAGGAAGCAGTTGAGCAGTTCAGATACCGACCTTGTCGCATCAATGGCAATGATTTCGGCGCGCGGCACCATAACATCATCCAGGCGCAAATCGGAAAACTCGATCAGATTGAGCATCATCGACTTGGCATCGGCCCGGAATGTTGCGGTGCCGTCTTCCTCGGCATGCCGGTCAAGCACACCTTCCAGACTTTCGCGCAGGGTCTCGTCCGACCTGCCGCCGCCCAGGATGCGCTTGATCCGGGACCAAATGCCGCCATTGTCGTTTCTAGTGATTTCAGAAGGGGTGCTGGTCCCGTTACGGGACCTGCTAGATTGGTCTTCGTCCATTTGACCGGCCGGCTTTCACCGGCGTCCTCTGTCCTGTCTCAGCAACGCTCCGGATACGGGTCATGTATACGGATTCGCAATGCCAAGCACGTTCAGTATGTCAACCTCAAGGCGTTCCATCTCTTCCGCCTCGGCTTCATTTATGTGATCATAACCCATTAAGTGCAAGATACCATGCACAGCAAGGTGAACCAAATGATGCTCAAGTGACTTATTCTGCTGCGCCGCCTCATATCTTACCACGCCGGCCGCCAGCATGATGTCACCCAGCGGACGCGGCTCACCCGGCGGTATTGGCATGCCTTTCGCGGCAGGAAACGACAGCACATTGGTCGGCCCGGCCTTGTTGCGCCACTGCCGGTTGAGCTCGGCCACCGCATCATCTGTCAGCAGCGAAATGGCCAGAACGGTGCCCGACAGATCCACGCCAAGCGCAGCCTCGGTTGCCTGTGCCGCCGCGCGCAACTGCGGTTCCGGATCGGAAATGTCGTTCCAGGCGGTCCTGTCAACCTCGATTTCGAGTATCACAGCGAGCGAGGCCTTGTTGCCGGCTCCCAGCCGGCCCGCTCATAGGCATCGACAATGCGCGACACCAGCTGATGGCGCACAATGTCCGACTTGTCGAACTTGACCTGCGAAATGCCCTTCACGTTTTTCAGGTAGTCGAGCGCCTGAGTCAGTCCGGACGTGGTTCCCGGCGGCAAGTCGACCTGGCTCGGATCGCCGGTAATGACCATGCGCGAACCTTCACCAAGTCGCGTCAAAAACATTTTCATCTGCTGCGGTGTGGTGTTTTGCGCCTCGTCCAGAATGATGAAGGCCGATGACAGGGTACGGCCGCGCATGAAGGCCAGTGGCGCAATTTCGATCGTGTTGTCGGCCAGGCCCTTGATCACCGCTTCCGGTGGCATGACGTCATACAGCGCGTCATAGAGCGGCCTGAGATAGGGATCGACCTTTTCCTTCATGTCGCCAGGCAGAAAGCCGAGACGCTCACCCGCTTCGACAGCGGGGCGCGACAGGATGATACGATCAACCCGTCCGGCCATCAGTTCGGCAGCGGCACACACGACCGCCAGGTATGTCTTGCCGGTTCCGGCCGGGCCAATGCCGAACACCAGCTCATTGGCAGCGATTGCTTCGAGATAGATTTTCTGTCCGGGCGACCTGGCCGTCACGGTCTTGCGCCGGGTGCGGATGGCAGCAACCTCAGACGCACCCTTGGCAACCGCAACCGGGCTCATGGCCATGCGGATTGCGCCCTCGACATCACCGCGGCCGAGATCAAGGCCCTCGAGGGCACGCTGATAAAGCTCCACCAGAACCTGTCTGGCCATCTCGTTGCCCGTTTCAGAGCCGCGAATGGCGACCTTGTTGCCCCGTGGCGTGACATCGACGCCGAGCCTGTCCTCGATCAGCAGCAGGTGCTCGTCGTGTTCGCCGAACACGAGCATCAGCAGACGGTTGTCGTCGAAGCCTAGGGTAATGCTGCTGTGCGCTGAGTCTGCGGCGGTCTTGTTTTGCCGGGATGCGGGCCTTGACTGGGCTGTGCGTGACGTCAACGGGGCAGATCTCCTGATTCTCTAATATAATGGTGAAAGCACATCACATTCGGCCTTATGCTTCAACCATGTGGCCGGTTAATGAATTCGGTCCGACACTTTCGATGGCGACCTTTACAGTGTCACCGATGCGTTTTCCACCCGCCTCAATGAACACTGACTGCAGATAAGGCGAGCGCCCGATCAGCTGGCCGTTCTGACGGCCGGGCTTTTCCAGCAATACGTCGAGCACACGTCCGGTGCAGGCTTCATTGAAGCTGGCCTGCTGCGCTGTCAGCAGCGACTGCAACTGCGCCAGACGTTCGGCCTTGACATCTTCCGGCACCTGCTCCGCCTCGGCGGCAGCCGGTGTGCCGGGCCGCGGCGAGTACTTGAAGGAAAACGCCTGCGCATAGGTCACCTGCCGGACCAGGTCCATGGTGGCGGCGAAGTCGGCATCCGTCTCGCCCGGAAAACCGACGATGAAATCCGATGACATGGCGATATCCGGGCGGGCGCTGCGGATACGGCCAACAAGGTCGATGTACTCCGCAGCCGTATGCTTGCGGTTCATGGCTTTCAGGATGCGGTCGCTGCCGGACTGGACCGGCAGATGCAGATACGGCATCAGCTTCGGGTTCGAACCGTGAGCGGCAATCAGGTCATCGTCCATGTCGCGCGGATGGCTGGTCGTGTAGCGCAACCGTTCAAGACCGTCGATGTCGGACAGCGCATTGAGCAGATGGCCCAGTGACCAGTCATGCCCGGCAAGACCTTCGCCGTGCCAGGCATTGACGTTCTGGCCCAACAGCGTGATCTCACGCACGCCGGCGTCGACCTGCTGGCGTGCTTCTGCCAGGATGCGCACGGCGGGGCGGGAAAACTCCGCGCCGCGGGTATATGGCACGACGCAGAACGTACAGAACTTGTCACAGCCCTCCTGCACCGTCAGGAACGCAGCTACACCACGTTTGACAGGTTTCGCGGCCGGTGTGTCCAGCACTTCGAATTTTTCATCCACGGGCAGTTCCGTCTCGATCACGGCAGCGCCCGTTTCGCCATGGCGGTCAAGCAGGTCGGGCAGGCGATGATAGGTTTGCGGACCGAACACCAGATCGACCACGGGTGCCCGGCGCACGATTTCCTCGCCTTCCGCCTGCGCCACACATCCGGCAACCGCAATCTTCATGTCGCGTTCGCTGCGTGACTTCAGGCGGCGCAGCCGGCCCAGTTCGGAATAGACTTTCTCAGCCGCCTTCTCCCGAATGTGGCAGGTGTTGAGGATCACCAGATCAGCATCTTCCACGGTCTGTGTGGTCACATAGCCGCGCTCGCTCAACACCTCTCCCATGCGATCGCTGTCATAGACGTTCATCTGGCACCCGTAGGTCTTGATGAACACCTTTGACGGTGCGGCTGTTGACGTTTCCTGCTGCGTTACAGGCATTGATGACACTCCGGCATCAGGATGGTTTCCGGTTGTTGCAACCATCAACGCTGAACCTGATCGTTGCTAATTCGGTAGAGCCTATAGTCGCTCATGGGTCTGCTGACAATCGAAATGGTCGGCGTCCGTCAGGATCAGACTGGCGGTAATTGCGTCGCTGACCGTGCCGTCAGTGTTCTTGTAGTAGTTCGACCGCACCCCGTTACGGGTATAGCCGACGCTTTCATAAAGCGCGTGAGCAGCCTGATTGTCGCGGGCATATTCGATGAATATCTTGTTCACACCGGCTTTTGCGGCATGCCGGCGCACCGCCTGCATGAGCGCGCGCGCCACGCCCCTGCGCCGGGTGTGCGGCAGTACCGCGAGCGTCAGGACTTCCATCTCATCTGCCGCAGTACGCAGCAACACAAATCCGCACGGCTGCTTGTCCGCGGCCTTGTCCTGCATCGCCAGCAAGGCGACCGCGCCGGGTGTCGCAAGCAGTGCCGCCATTGCCGGGGCATCCCAGGCATCTTCAAAACAGGGCTCGTGAATGGCCGCGAGCACGCTTGCATAGCATGCATCTGCCGGCTCGATCGACAGATCGCTTTCACGATGCCTGACCAGCGGCGATTGCGCCTTGGCATCCGCAGCGCGCAGATAGAACGGAACGGCGACGGCGGTGCTTGCATCTTCGGTCTGACCTGCCAGCATGGCAACCGTTGCCGCATCGGGAATGGCGCTGACATCGGCAACATCCAGATCGTCCGGCAGGTCGACGAGCTGTACGCCGGACCCGGCCACCAGTCCCGACTTGCCGCTCAGCAGTTTACCTGCGTCCGCTATGGCAAGCACGGACGCCGGCTGCAGGGGCATGCCAGCGCCATCAAACTCCTGCAGGTAGACCTCGCCACGGCGGGCATCCTGAATGATCCAGATATCCCGGCCGGCGGCATCTGCCCGACAGCTCTGCGCCAACGCCGCAAATGTCGTGATGCCGATTGCCGGCACCTTCAGCACCAGCGCCAGCCCGCGCACGAACGCCAGGCCGATGCGAACACCGGTAAAGGTTCCCGGACCTGAACATGCCGCAAGCCTGCCAATGTCCGAAAAGCTGGTACCGGCGGCGGCAACAGCCTCACGCACCATGTCGGTCAGGCGTTCGGCATGGCCGCGCTGCATCGGCTCGCTGAGCAGCGCCAAAGGCCGGTTCGCGACCGTGTCGAAGACACAGACAGAACACGCCGCATGAGCGGTGTCTACACTGAGAACAATCATGGCGTCGCGGCCAACGGGAGGCCAGAGTGAAGGTCGGTCAGACCGGGCGGACTTCGCTCACTTCCGGAATGAAGTGGCGCAGCAAATTTTCGATTCCGTGCTTCAGGGTCGCCGTGGAGCTGGGGCACCCGGCGCATGCGCCTTTCATCTGCAGGTAGACAATACCTTCCTTGAATCCATGGAAGGTAATGTCGCCGCCATCCTGTGC
>JBCCVY010000111.1:0-10154 GCA_039194725.1 Pseudomonadota bacterium | reverse complement strand
TACGGCACGCTCTCCCCGACACCGACGGCGCCATCCTGTTCCAGGGTGACCTTGATGACTTCGGCACTGGTCTTGGTGCCACGCGATATGGAGAAGCTGCCGGCAATCGGCCAGCTTTCATGGGCGACACTGAGTTTTCGCAATGCGCTCATCAGGCTGGAAAACGCTTTTGAAGCTCATCGACTATCGGCGCCATGCCGGTGCGGATAGGATCAACACATGGCAGGTCGTGCTCGCGAGCAAGTTTCGCCAGATAATCCTTGGCCTCATCATCCGACAGCTTCTGCGTGTTGACGCAGATGCCGACACACTGAATGTCCGGATTGGTCAGGCTGCCTTCCTCGATATTGCGGTCGATGACCTGCCGGATGGTCGGCAACGGATGTTCCACGCCGCGCATCCTGGTCCGCGTCGGTTCATGGCACACCACGAAGGCATCCGGCTGCGAGCCGTGCAGCAGGCCCAGTGACACACCAGCAAACGAGGGATGGAACAGGGACCCCTGGCCTTCAACGCAATCCCAGTGATCATCGTCATTGGCCGGGCTGATCCATTCGGCTGCGCCTGAGATGAAGTCAGCGACAACGGCATCCAGCGCGATGCCGCGGCCGGAGATCAAGACACCGGTTTGTCCGGTGGCGCGGAAGTCGGACTTCATGCCGCGCTTGCGCATCTCCTGGTCCAGGGCAAGGGCGGTGTATTTCTTGCCGACGGAGCAATCGGTGCCGACTGCCAGGATACGCTTGCCCGGCCTCCTGGTGCCCTTGCCGGTGGCGAAGGTGACATCGGAAAAGCGCACATCGTGCAGTTTCGCGCCATGCTTTCCGGCTGCCTCGGCAATCTCCGGGATCGAAGACAGGCGCTTGTGCAGGCCGGTGGCGACATTCATGCCGGCCTCGATCGCCTTGACCACTTCCGACACCCAGTGATCCGGCAGAACACCGCCGGCATTGGCAACGCCCACGACAAATGTGCGGGCACCAGCGGCGATGGCTTCGTCAATGCTCATGTCGGCCA
The DNA here is from genome assembly GCA_039194725.1 of Pseudomonadota bacterium. Taxonomy (GTDB): domain Bacteria; phylum Pseudomonadota; class Alphaproteobacteria; order Rhizobiales; family Aestuariivirgaceae; genus Anderseniella. The sequence continues at coordinate 9,137 of JBCCVY010000111.1, read as the reverse complement.
GGCCGGTGTCGGCCTGGCAGCCTTCGAGGCGCATCTGGCCTGTGCACCAGTCCGGGCGCCAGTCAACCACGCCTTGCGCCGTCTTGGCCGCCAGCTGGTCGTGAACATCGCCGAGAAACAGGAGGTAGGGGTGTTCGATTTCCATGTGTCGCACTCGTCAGTCAAAGGTGTTCGTTGCGTGCCCTAGGCACCATAAGATTTAACGTTGCGCAAGAGGGCAGTGCATTGCGGCGGATGGAGCCAGATTTCCGGCGTAAGGTTGGTTGTCGGCAGCCGAACCGCAGGGTCAGAATCTGTTGATCAGCGTGATGCCGACATCTTGGTGGTTGTCCATTTTAGCCAGCGCTGCACCGGCGTCTTCAAGCGCGATGCGGGTCTTGATCAGTTTCTCGATGTTCAGCCGGCCGGCTGAGATCATGTCGAACAGGGCGGGAAACCGCAGGGCTGGCAGCCCGCGCGATCCCATGATCACCAGTTGCCGGTAATAGACGGTCTCCAGCAGCGGGACTTCGGGATTGGCGTGCCGGTCAAGGGGCTGGCCGATCTGCACATGACGGCCGAGCTTTCTGAGGCAGCGCAGTGAATTGTGAAAGGTTTCGGTGATCCCGAGCGCTTCAATCGAAGCGTCGGCACCGCCGCCGGTCAGGTCGCGGACAGCTTCGCCGACATCGTTGGTCTTGGCGGCGTTGATGACGTGGGTGGCGCCCACCTGCTTTGCGAGCTCAAGCTTTTCATCGATGATGTCGACCGCGATCACCGTGGCGCCCATGGCGGCGCCGATCATGATGGCGGACAGGCCAACGCCGCCACATCCATGCACGGCCAGGGTTTCGCCCGGTTTGACCGCCGCCTTGTCGACAACGGCTGAAAACGATGTGGTTGTGCGGCAACCGAGCGCGGCCGCGACTTCGTCTGATATGGTATCGGGCAGTTTCAGCACATTGGCGTCAGCCAGCGGAATGGCGACGCGCTGAGCAAATGCGCCCCAGCCGTTGAAGCCGACCACATACTGATCGTCACATATCGTCAGGTTGCCGGCCCGGCAGCACGCACAGTCTCCACAGCCCAGGATGACCGGCACGGTGACGCGGTCGCCGGAGCGGAACCTGCGGCAGTCGGGACCGACGTCTACGACCACGCCGGCGAGCTCGTGGCCCGGCACATGCGGCAGCTTTATGACGTGATTGGTGCCTTTCCAACCATGCCAGTCAGACCGGCATACGCCACAGGCCTTCACCTCAATCACCACGCCGTCGCGCGGGGTGTCGGGTTCGCCGACCTGGGCAATGTTCAATGGTTGGGAGAATTCTGTAATCAATGCAGCTTTCATGGCTGAGAAGATAAAGCCATTTCCATGCAATGAGAAGCAGACCTTGAGGCATGAAAATCAGGTACTACGGATGTAACATGAAACTCTGGACGCTATGCGAGGATACCTGCCGATGACCCAGTTTAACGGATCGTGCCTGTGCGGTGCGGTGACCTATGATACGGATTGCGAGATACAGCGCGTGGTCAACTGCCACTGCCTGGATTGCCAGAAGGCGACCGGGTCTGTGCACACGACAATGCTCTTCGTGCCGGAGGTGGACGTGACGATCAAAGGTTACCCGTCCAGCTACACCCATACTGCCGACAGCGGAGCCAGCATGACCAAGCGCTTCTGCTCGTCCTGCGGCACACAGCTTTTTTCCATGAATTCACGCCGGCCGGGTGCCATCGGCATTCGGGCAGGGACCATTTCACAGAAGCACCTGGTAACGCCGCAACTGAACATCTACTGCGACAGTGCGGTGCCGTCCACGCCGATGGATGACACCTTGCCGAAACACCGCCGCATGCCGAGCTAGAGCCATTCAGTCTCGGATGGAAGGCTCTAGTGCTTAACCCGTCCGGCTGCCTCGGCCAGCATCAGATAGACCTTGCCGGTCTCCGACCCCAGGCACTGATCCACCAGTTCCTCGCCGGCCTCCGACGTGGCGACGGTGTCCAGCAGGCGCTCGAACAGGCGGATGAAACCGTCAATGCGGCTTCTGGCCTGCTTGTCGTCCCGGTACGCCTTGCGGGCCTGGTCCATGAGCTTGCGCCCGCGGCTCTGGAACAGGGTGTGGGTGTAGGCCTGCGCGTCACCCTTGCGGAAGGACGCCTCGATCTCCTTGGGCAGGTCGTCATTCAACACCTGGTAGATGTCGCGCGTGGCCGCATTCAGTTTGGCGACAAGCGTTTCCGTTTTACGTGTGGTTGAGCTCTCGTCAGACGACGACGCGGCCTTTTTTGACCTGGCTGGCGGCTTTTCGCGCGCAACCGGGGTGTCAGCGTCAGACGACAGCAGGTCACCGAGGAACCTGCGTACCGTGCCTTTTTCTTCGGCAGGTGCAACGTCGGCTGATTCAACACTGCGCTCGGCTTTCTGGGCACCGGACGTCTGCTGGGATGCAGCGATGGACGCGGTGCCCTTAGTTTTTCCCGGCGATCGGCCTCCAGCCTCCGGCGGCACGTATATGCCCGGCCCCGACATCGCGAGGGAGGAAGACTGCCGCTTGACCACGTCGGCCAGCGCGTTGAGAGCGGTGATCTGGTCGGTCACCACGCGGCGCATGGCGTCGGCCGAGTTGCGTGTCTCCGCCGGCAGCTCCAGAACGGCCCGGCGCACTTCGGCACGAGCAAATTCGATCTCGCGAACCACACTTGCCGCGGCTTCGCGCATTTCATCAGCGGTAGAGGAGAATTCCTCAGTGGAGCCGGACATGGTTGTGTTGAGCTGGCGTACGACCTCCGCGTGCTGGGAGATGATGTTGCGGGCTGCCCGGCTGACCTGGTCATCGGAGATTGCCTCGATCTTCTTGATCTCTTCCTGCATGTTGTCGGCAGCGGCGTTGAACTGCGACGTGATCAAGCGGCCGAGTTCATCGGTGCGCTTGTTGGCGTCGGTGAGCGAATGCTCGACGCGCTCCATGTAACGTTCCATGATGCCGTCGACTTCTTCCGATTTCTGGCCGAGTTTCTGCAACAGGGTCGCCATTTGCGTGTCGCGGCTGTCCATCAGGCGATCAAGACGCTCATTGAAGTTCGTCACAGCCCGGTCAACCTTCTCCGAGGCGCCTTCCAGGCGTTCGGAAATCTTGCCGGACGTTGTGTCAAGACGGCCGACCAATGCCGTCGACACGGTGTCGATACGCTGATCCAGTTCGCCGGCGGTATCTTTCAACGCTTCCGACATCATGGTGTAGGCCTGATCGACATGGGTGGAGAATTTCGCGCCGGTGTCCTCCAGGCGGCGGGATGCCTCGCTGGCGCGGGTTTCAAACTCGCCGGCTGACTGGGCCAGACTGCTTACGACATTTGCAGCGTTGGTCTCAAACCGGGTGGAAATCGACTGGGTGTTCTCCTCCATATTGTCGGCAAAAGATGCTGACGCCCGGCCAAGTTCGGCGACAAGATCGCGCGCGGCACCGTCCAGGCCTTCGGCAAAGGCGGTGCGGGCGGTTCCCAGTTCGTTGAACACCCGGGCTGCGCGTTCGTCCAGCATCTTGGAGAATTGCTCTCCCGATGCATCCATGCGGGTGATGACATCGGTGGTGATCTCTTCCAGCAAGGTGCTGGCGAGGTCAAACCGCTTGCCCATTTCGCGAGAATTGTCTTCAAGGCGCATGAACATGGCCGCGCCCGTCTTCTCCATGGTTTCGGCAACTTCCGCCGTCGTCGTCTCGAAGCGGTTGGACATTTCCTGGTTGGCGCGCTCCACATGGGAATACCATTCGGATGTGGTGCTATCGAGCTTGCCGGACATGCCTTCAATCTGGCTCAGCACCGTGCCTGAACGGTCCTTGAGCTGGGTGATCAGGTTGCTCATGGTGTCGGCCACGGTGTCAAGGCGGGTCGTGAGGTTGGACGAGGTCGAGTCCAGCCGGTCGGTCAGCAGCAGCGACACCTCGTCAAGCCGGCCGGTCATGGCGCCGGACGAGGCATCCAGGCGGTCCGCCAATGCATTGGTTGTCGTGTCCAGCTTGCCGGTCATTTCCGCCGTGACATTGTTCAGCAGTTCGGCCATGCGCGACGTGGAGCCTTCCAGGCGTCCGGAAATCGAGGCGGACGACGTGTCAAGACGCTCGACCAGTTCATTTGTCGTGGCGTCCAGCTTGCCGGTCATCTCGGCAGACGCGGAGTTCAGCAGTTCGGCCATGTGCGACGTGGCGCCCTCGAGGCGGCCCGTCAGCTCTCCGGTCGAGCTGTCAAGAATGGAAGCCAGGCGACTGGTCAGCTGGCCGGTAGACCCGTCGAGGCGCTGGGCAATCGCCGTTGTGGTGGTGTCGAGCTTGTCGGACATTTCCACGGAGGCCTGATCCAGGGCGTCTGCAACGCGCGAGGTGACGCTTTCAAGCCTGTTGGTGAGTTGCGTCGAATTGGTGCTCAGGCGTTCCGTCACCTCCTGGCTGGTTGTTTCCAGCTTGCCGGTCAGTTCTTCCGAAGACGTGCTCAGCAGGGCGGCAAGTTCGCTTCCCGTCGCCTGCAGTTTGCCGGTTAGCGTCTCGGATGACTTGTCGAGACGGTCTGCGAGATCATTGGACGTGGCCTCGAGCTTGCCGGTCATGCCGACCGATGCGGTGTCCAGAAGCCCGGCCATGCGTGTCGTGGCACCTTCCAGACGTACGACCATGGCGTCGGAGGTTTCCTCAATCTGGCCGGACAGGCGAGCCGTGGATTCGTCCAGATGACCGGACATGTGCGAGGTTGCCGTTTCGACCCTGTTGAACAGGGTGCCGGCAGATGTCTCCAGCTTGCCGGTAATCTCTTCGGTGATAACCTCGAAGCGCTTGAACAGGTCTCCGGACGCGGATTCAAGCGTGCCCGACATCTTTCCTGACACGTCTTCCATATAGGCATAGACCTCGTCGCGTGCGGTGGCGACGTTCTGCACGAACTCTCCTGAAATCGACAGCAGCCTGTCGGTAAGCGCGGAGCCGGAAAGGTCGATCTGTTCTCCCACGGCGGACGATGCAGCGGTCAGGCGCTCGGCAACTTTCTCGACAGAAGAGTTGAGCAGGCTTGCCATTTCATTGGAGGTGCCGAGCAGGCGCTCATTGACCTGGTTGCCGGCTTCGGCAAGTGCCGCCGATGCCTTGCTGCCGCTCTCGTTGATATAGGCCAGCATGGTTTCCGAAGACGCCTCGGTGTCACGGGCAATTTTCTCGCCTGATTCCATAAGTGTCTCGACCACCTTGACACTGGTTGTCTCAAGACTCGAGGCAACCGTGCTGCCGGTGGACTGCAGGTTGGTGACCACGTTCTGGCCTGCCGACTGCACGCGGTCGGTGACTTCGCTGCCGACGTCGTTCAGGTTGCGCAGCACGACTTCGGATGTGACCTGCACCGACTCCGCCACATCTGATCCCACCGACCTGATCTGGCCCAGTATGTCGTCGGAGGTGGCCTGCATTGTCGTGACCACCGAACCGGAAGTCGAGCGAACGGCCTGGGTGACGTTTTCGCCGGTGCCCTTGACCATGGCGACGCTTTCGTCGGCCACGGTACGGAGCTGTCCGACCACCGCCTGGGATGACTGCTCGATCGACGAAACCATCTCTCCCGACGCCGCACGCACATTGTCCGTGATGCGGTTTCCGGACTCAGCAATCATCGCAGTATGCGCGTCAGCGGCCGACTGCAACTGGCCGCTGACCGCATCGGTGGACTGCTGAACCGACTGAACGACTGTGTCGGATGTGGACATAATGGCCTGCGCAACACCGTCACCTGCAGACTGCAGATGCTCGTTGACCGCCTGTGCCGTTTCTTGGACGGACTGCAAAATCTCACCGGACGCCGAATGCACCTTCTGCGTAACCGTGTCGCCGGCTGCCTTCAGCATCTCCGAGTTCTGTTCTGAAGCCGCCTGCAACTGCTCGTGCACAGCCTGGCTGGATTGCTGAACGGATTTGACGACCTCTCCCGATGTGGAGCGTACCGAATGGGCAATGCTCTCGCCGGTAAGCTTCATCATCTCGGTGTTCTGTTCAGCCGCCGCGCGCATCTGCTCGGTGGTTGCCGCTGTGACCTGCTCAATGCCTTGGGTCAGCTCGACGCGTACGCCGCGTACCTCTTCCAGGCTTTCGCGAATGCCGGAGGTGACGCTGCCTTCGAGCTGGCGCAGGCTGTCGCCGAACTGCATGCCTTCTGTGTTCATGCGCTGGGCGGTTTCCTGCATTGTCGAGACCTGGTTGGTCACGCTGTCGGAGAACACCCGCATTTCGTTGACCAGTGTGCCTGACATCTGTTCCATGCGCGCCGTCTGGCCGGAAATCTCAGTGCCGACAAAGCTTGCACGAGTGGATATCTCGTCAACTGTCTGAGACAGCTCGGACGTCGTATTCTTGAGACCATGCTCAAGGGCGGCGAGGGTTGATGACGCCGTTGAAATGATTCCCGACAGGCTCTGGGTGTTCTCTTCAATGCGCGACAGCAGCGGTGTTGCCTCCACGCCGATGACGCGGCCGGTCTCGTGCAGGGAGTTGCGCTGATGCTCGAGGCCTTCCATCATGGTGCGAATGCGCTCTTCATTGGCACCGAAGGCACGTTCGATATTGGCGATTTCCTTGTGAACCACGCCTTCCAGTTCGCTGGCGCGCTGCACCGCGTGCTCGACGCCGCCGACAAGCTGGTCGACTTCGGACCGCACCAGCTGCGACACCGAAGCGAGGCTTTCAGTTGCAATATCCTGCGGCCGAACCAGACGCATGGCGGTTTGCATCAGGGCCTGGCTGACATGATTGATCTGGTTGGTGCGGAAAATCAGGTAACCCAGCACGAGAAAAGACAAAACCGGGATCACTGCCATCAGCATGGTGCGCAATGTCACCGGCAGGTTGGTCAGGCTGAGCGGGCTGCCGGCGAGTTGGGCCAGGCTCGGCACATACAGCACCGTCCAGATTGCCAGCCACACCAGCGAGACGGCCACGGCGGCCCAGATTGGCGTGGTTGACGTGCGTTCGCGGATCGCCTGCAGGCTGCTGGCGGCAAAGGCGTCGTTCTCATTGGCGGGGCGGCCGCGCAGCTTGGCTTCGCGGCGGCGCTGTTCTATGGCGTCAAGCCGACGGCGCTCAGCAGCGGCGTCGCGGCGTGCCGCCTGGTCTTCGTTCTTTTCCTCAATTGCCCTGCGATTGCCCCTGCGCGAAGCGCGGCGCGGCTGGTTTGGTTCGCTTGACATTTCTTGCATCCCCGCAACTAGAACTTACTAACCGGTATCCACACCCCAGGTACCCCCCGGTGCCTCGTGTGCGCCGTATACTGGTCACTCCCGCGCTTTATGATCTGACTCATTCGGAAACGAAGCAAGCCTAATGGCCATTGCGTTAACCAATTTGTCCACACCCATTACACGTCCCGGGGCAGATTCTAGTGCAAATCAGATACTTAAAGAAACCATTATAATTAACCAGCTCGGGAAAACTAGCGAATTGGTTAACGCTGTGAGCGAAAATGATTCAAATTTTAGCAAAAAACACAACGAATTTTTGTCAGATTGGAGTCTAATTTGCATAAATCGGGTCAGAATCAGACACTTAGAGGTCGGTTTTGACCAGCTGTCCAATTCGGCAAAAGGAAAGTCGCAAGATGAAGCCTGAACGGGCCGCTGAAAGCCCTGAGGACGGCGGTTGTGTTGAGGCGGTGATTGATCTTGCCCACCTCGATCAATACACCCTCGGCGACCGCGACCTGCAGGCAGAGTTGCTGCAGCTTTTCCGTGACCAGCTGAAAAGCCAGGCAGAGGAACTGGTGTCGTGCACCGACGCGGCGGCCTGGAAATCCGCTGTTCATACGCTCAAGGGCGCGGCCCGTTCAATCGGGGCCGGACAGATCGCGAAAGTGGCCGAGGCGATGGAACTGGTGGCATTTCCCGACGAGGCGGAGCGGGCTGCAATTCTGAGCCGCCTGATGGCGGTGCGCGCCGCGTTTGAAGCGCGAATTGACGAGTACCTCTGACCCGCCGAACCAGCATCACCAGCCCTCGTTGTCTCGCCGCGCCCGGGTGCTCGGCTGCCTGATTTCACAGAAAGATCATGTCGTGACGCCGGCAGGTTGCGACCTGTCTCGGTTCCAATTGTCGCACAAAGACGTGAAATGGTGCCTGCCCGGCGGTAAATTGTTGCAATTTGCGCGCTGTCGGCCTAGCTAAAGACCTGAATCGCAATTGAATGTATGCAAACAAGTTTGCACGGGTTAGTGCAGGGCAGGATCCAAAGACATGGCAAAGATCACTTTTATCGAACACAACGGCAAGGAACACGTCGTCGAAGGGGAAAACGGCATGTCGGTCATGGAGACCGCAATCAAGAACATGGTGCCGGGCATCGATGCAGACTGCGGTGGTGCATGTGCCTGCGCCACCTGTCATGTCTACCTCCAGGGCGACTGGGCAGACAAGCTGGGAGAGCGGTCTGAAATGGAAGAGGACATGCTGGATTTCGCCTTCGAGGTACAGGACAGTTCGCGGCTTTCGTGTCAGATCAGGGTGTCTGACGACATTGACGGCCTGGTCCTGAAGGTGCCGGAAAAGCAGTTCTAGAGCTGCGCCCGAATTTTCTCATTCAACAACACCTCCCGGATACCTGAAGCAGGCATTCCGGTAAATGATCCAAGGAGGCCCGTTTCGATGGCCAGTGAGATGATTGAAACCGATGTAGTTATTGTTGGAGCTGGTCCGTGCGGACTGTTCGCCATCTTCGAACTGGGTCTGCTCGACATCAAGTGTCACGTCGTCGACATTCTGGACAGGCCGGGCGGGCAGTGCGCCGAACTGTATCCGGAAAAACCGATTTACGACATTCCGGGCCTTCCCATCGTGACCGGTCAGGAACTGACCGATCGCTTGCTCGAACAGGCGGCGCCGTTCAAGCCGGAATACCATTACAACCAGATGGTGACCGCGCTCAAGAAACTTGACGATGGGTCATTCGAACTGGAAACCGACGGCGACAAGAAGTTCAAGTGCAAGGTCGTGGTGGTGGCGGCCGGTGGCGGCAGCTTCCAGCCCAAGAAACCCCCGATGCCGTCAATCGAGGAATATGAAGGCACCAGTGTCTTCTATTCGGTCAAGCGCATGGAAGATTTTCGCGACCGGGACATTCTGATTGTCGGCG
>JBCCVY010000110.1:0-10164 GCA_039194725.1 Pseudomonadota bacterium | reverse complement strand
GCTGAATGGCGCCATGTTCTTCCAGCATCTTCAAGGTGCGGTAGACGGTGGGCAACGAAATGCGGCTGTCCTGCCTGACCGCACGCCTGAAAATGTCCATGGCGTCGGGATGCTCGTCGCCCTTGTCGGCCAGTATCTGAATGATGAGCTTGCGTGGCTTGGTGATACGGGCGCCGCCCTTGCGCAGGGCGTTCAGAAGTTCATCGCTGTCCAAAGGTATAGCCATACCGGCAACCTACCAAGATGATAATCATTTGCAATAACAAACTGGCACACCTCCATTTTCTTATTGCAAATAATTTGCATTTACATAAAGTGGGGCGAAACAATGTCAACACCGGAGCTGAACAGGTGCGGAAAAATCTGAAACCGATTGCGATTCTGGCCACGCTTGCCCTGGCCACCGTCGGCATGGCGCAAGCCGCGCATGCCAAACTGAAGGTCGTCACCACCTTCACCATCATCGCCGACATGGCATCCAATGTCGCCGGCGATACTGCCGAAGTGGTGTCCATCACCAAGCCCGGCGCGGAGATTCACAACTACCAGCCGACACCGAAGGATATCGTGCGCGCCCAGGACGCCGACCTGGTGCTGTGGAACGGCCTCAACCTGGAACAGTGGTTTGAACGATTCCTGGCCAACCTGTCGGATGTGCCCTCCGCTGTCGTCAGCGAGGGCGTGGAGCCGATGAGCATTGTGGCAGGCCCGTATTCCGGCAAACCGAATCCGCATGCCTGGATGAGCCCGACAGATGCGCAAACCTATGTCGACAACATTGCCCGCGCGATGGCCGAACAGGACCCTGAAAACGCCGATGTCTACAAAGCCAATGCTGACAAGTACAAGGCGGAGATCGAAGCCCGCGTCGCGCCGATCCGCGCATCGCTTGCAGCGATCCCGGACAATGAGCGCTGGCTGGTCACCAGCGAGGGCGCGTTTTCATACCTGGCCCGGGACTTCAAACTGAAAGAACTGTTCCTGTGGTCGATCAACGCCGATCAGCAGGGAACACCGCAACAAGTGCGCCAGGTGATAGATGCCGTACGAGCCAACAACATCAAGGCGGTGTTCAGCGAAAGCACCATCTCGCCGGCGGCGGCCAAACAGGTGGCGCGCGAAACCGACGCGAACTATGCCGGTGTGCTTTATGTGGACTCGCTGTCCGGCCCGGACGGTCCGGTCCCCACCTATCTGGACCTGCTAAGCGTCACAACCGAAACAATCGCGGCGGGGTTGAAGTGATGCTGAGCCCGGTGCGAGCTGATCAGATAAACGACGATGGGCTCGAAGTCCGGGATGTGACCGTTACATATCGCAACGGTCACACGGCGCTTTATGACACCAGCTTCTCGCTGCCGACCGGCACCATCACTGCCCTGGTTGGCGTCAACGGGTCCGGAAAGTCCACCTTGTTCAAGGCCATCATGGGGTTTGTGCCGCTGGCCAAGGGCAATGTGCGCATGCTCGGCATGAGCGAGGAGCAGGCGCTGGACCGCAACCTGGTCGCCTATGTGCCGCAATCGGAAGAAGTCGACTGGAACTTCCCCGTCCTGGTCGAGGACGTGGTCATGATGGGCCGCTACGGCCACATGAACTGGTTGCGCATGCCAAAGACCCGCGATCATGAAATGGTCGCCAGTGCGCTGGAGCGGGTCGGTATGTGCAAGTTCCGCAAGCGCCAGATCGGCGAACTGTCCGGTGGTCAGAAGAAACGGGTGTTCCTGGCCCGCGCGCTGGCCCAGGAAGGCAAGATCATCCTGCTCGACGAACCGTTCACCGGCGTGGACGTGAAGACAGAGGACGCCATCGTCAAGCTGCTGCAGGGCCTACGCGATGAAGGTCACATCATGCTGGTCTCGACCCACAATCTCGGCTCGGTGCCGCAGTTCTGTGACCGGTCCATCCTGATCAAGGGAACCGTGCTGGCCGAAGGCCCGACCGCCCAGGTGTTCACCCAGGCCAATCTCGAGCATGCCTTCGGCGGCGTCCTGCGCCAGTTCACCCTGGGCGGTGAAGACCTGCATGAAGATGATGATGCGCGCACCGTCACGGTCCTGACCGACGACGAACGCCCGTTCGTCATCTACGGCGAGGGAGAAGAAGAACGGGAGCAGCAACAGAAATGAACCTGCTGCTGGAGCCGTTCACCTACAGTTACATGGTCAACGCCATGTGGGCGTGTGCCCTGGTCGGCGCGGTGTGCGGTTTCCTGTCCGCCTACCTGATGCTGAAGGGCTGGTCCCTGATCGGCGATGCGCTGTCACACGCCATCGTCCCCGGTGTTGCCGGCGCCTACATGCTCGGGCTGCCGTTTTCCATCGGGGCGTTTTTCTCCGGCGGCCTGGCAGCGATCACAATGCTGTTTCTGAACCAGCGCACCAAGCTGCGCGAAGATGCCATCATCGGCCTGATCTTCACCTCGTTCTTCGCGCTTGGGCTGTTCATGGTGTCGCTGTCACCGACATCGGTGAACATACAAACCATCGTGCTGGGCAACATCCTGGCCATTACACCTGAGGATCTGCTCCAACTGGTGATCATCTGCGGCGTCTCCATGACCGTGCTGGCGCTGAAATGGAAAGACCTGATGGCAACGTTCTTCGACGAGAACCACGCCCGCTCGGTCGGCCTCAACACGACGGTCCTCAGGCTGGTGTTCTTCACCCTGCTCGCCGCCTGCACGGTGGCAGCGCTGCAAACCGTCGGCGCGTTCCTGGTGATTGCCATGGTGGTGACGCCGGGCGCCACCGCCTACCTGCTGACGGACCGGTTTTCCAAGCTGATCATCCTGTCCGTCATCATTGGCGCCGTCACCAGCTTTCTAGGCGCCTATCTCAGCTATTTCCTCAACGGGGCAACCGGCGGCATCATTGTTGTCCTGATGACCGCTGTGTTCCTCATCGCATTCTTCCTGGCGCCCAAACACGGCATGCTGGCGGCCCGTGTCAAGGCGCGTGCCGCCCTGGAGAGCCGGCCATGACCACAGCTCTTGACTGGTTGATGCAGCCGTTCGCGTTCGAGTTCATGCACCGGGCGTTCCTGATCACATTCCTGCTCTCTGTTCCCATGGCGGCACTGTCATGTTTCCTGGTGCTCAAGGGCTGGTCGCTGATGGGAGACGCGATCTCACACGCGGTGCTGCCCGGCATCGTGCTGGCCTACATCATCGGCGAGCCGCTGGCCGCCGGCGCATTTGCCGCCGGCATGGCCTGCGCCCTGGCAACCGGATTTCTGGGCCGCAATTCCCGGATCAAACAGGACACGGTCATGGGCGTCGTGTTCTCCGGCATGTTCGGGCTGGGCCTGGTGATGTATGTCGCCATCCAGACGGAGGTGCATCTCGACCACATACTGTTCGGAAATGTGCTGGGGCTGAGCTGGGGCGATGTTGCAGAAACGGCCATCATCTCAACCATCTGCACAGCCGGACTGGCGGTTTGGCGCAAGGATCTGTTGCTGCATGCCTTCGATGCCCAGCATGCCCGCGCCATAGGGCTGAAAGTCGCGTTGCTTCACTATGGATTGCTGGCCGCCATCTCGCTGGCCATCGTTGGCGCCCTCAGGGCATCCGGCATCATACTGGCGATTGCCCTGCTGATCGGCCCCGGTGCCGTCGCCTTCCTGGTGACGCGGCAGTTTACCGCCATGCTGGCGGTCGCCATCGCAGTCGCCGTCGGGTCCAGCCTTCTCGGCGTGTTTGCCAGCTTTCATCTGGACTCAGCCCCTGCCCCGACCATCGTCCTTGTCATGACCGGGCTGTTCATCGCCGCCTTCATCCGTCAGCAATTGCAGTTTGCCAGGCTCAGCCAACAGCGACCTGGGCAATCCGGCGCTAAGCCTTAGTGATGGAGTTGGCGTAGTCGATGCGCGCCTGCACCTCGACGGCCGCGACAGCGGACACGTTCACGACCGATCTTGTAGTGGCCGCCGGCACCAGCACGTGCGCGGTTGCCGCAGCTCCCACCAGGATGGGGCCGATCGGCGTGCCGGCACCCAGTTCCATGACCAACTGGTAGGCCAGGTTGGCAGCGTCCGAGTTCGGGAACATGAACACATTCGCTTCGCCTTTCAGGGTGGAACCGGGAAACAGCCGGTGACGAAGGTCTTCGTTCAGGGCCGTGTTGCCGTGCATCTCGCCGTCAAACTCAAAGTCGGTGCCCTGTTCATGCAGCAGGTCGGCAGTATCGCGCATCAGCTGAATTTCCGGGGACTCCGCCGAGCCAAAGCTGGAGTTTGCCAACAGCGCCACTTTGGGCTCCACACCGAAGCGCTTGATGATGCCAGAGACGCGCCTGGTCAGCTGCGCCATCTCCGCAGGCGAGCGGTCCACATTGCCGTAGGTGTCAGCAAAAAAGTATACGCCTCGGTCGAGAATGCAGCCCGATATGGCTGCGAAGTCACTGGTGCGCGGCCCCATGCCGATAATCCGGCGGATATGGTCGAGATGACTGTAAAACCGGCCCTCAAGTCCGCAGATCATGGCATCGGCATCGCCTCGTTTTATGGCCAGTGCCGCAATGACGGTTGAGTTGGTGCGCACCAGTGTCCTGGCCGCATTCAGCGGCACGCCTTTGCGGCCGGCAATCTCGACCAGTGTGTTGACGTAATCAAGATAGCGCGGGTCAGACTCCGGATTGATGACTTCGATGTCGGTGCCGGCCTTAAGATGCAGGCCAAAAGAGGCAGCGCGGCGTTCAATGACGTCCGGCCGGCCGATCAGAATCGGGATTGCCCAGCCGTCCGTCTTGGCCAGCGAAGCCGCACGCATGGCGCGTTCATCTTCGCCTTCGGCATAAATGATGCGCTTCGGGTTCTGTTTGGCGGCGGCAAACACCGGCCGCATGATCATGCCGGAGCGGAACACGAAGCGATTCAGGTGTTCCACATAGGCATCGAAGTCCTCTATCGGCCTGGTGGCCACGCCTGAGTCCATCGCCGCCTTCGCGACGGCCGGCGCGATGCGCAATATCAGGCGCTGGTCAAACGGATTGGGAATCAGGCTGTCGGTCCCGAACGACGGCACGCCGCCTTCATAGGCCCGTGCCGCCAGTTCCGAAACCACCTCGTGGGCAAGCGCTGCAATGGCGTGCGTCGCGGCGATCTTCATTTCCTCGTTGATGGCGGTTGCGCCGACATCCAGCGCACCACGGAAAATGTACGGGAAGCACAGCACGTTGTTGACCTGGTTGGGAAAATCCGACCGCCCGGTGCAGATCATCGCATCGGGCCTGACCTTGCGCGCCTCATCCGGGTGGATTTCAGGATTGGGGTTGGCCAGCGCCATGATCAACGGCTTGTCGCCCATGCGTTCGACCATCTCAGGCTTCAGCACCCCGCCGGCAGACAGCCCGAGGAACACATCGGCATCGTCGATGATGTCACCCAGGGTGCGCGCCTTGGTTTTCTTGGCATAGGGCGCCATCCACTGGTTGATGCCGTCGCGGCCTTCATAGGCAACCCCATCGATATCCGAGATCCAGATGTTTTCCGGCTTCGCTCCCATGCCGACAACAAGATTGAGGCATGCAAGAGCTGCCGCCCCGGCACCGGAGGTGACGATCTTGGCGTCCGCCAGTTGCTTGCCGGCAATCTCGAGACCGTTGACGATGGCGGCGGCCACAATGATCGCGGTGCCGTGCTGATCATCATGAAACACCGGGATGTTCATGCGCTGCTTGAGCTCGTCTTCAATGATGAAGCACTCCGGCGCCTTTATGTCTTCCAGGTTTATGCCCCCGAAGGTCGGCTCAAGGGCTGCAACCGTGTTGATGAAACTTTTGGAGTCCTTGGCGTCTAGTTCGAGATCGAACACGTCGATGTCGGCGAACTTCTTGAACAGGACAGCCTTGCCCTCCATCACCGGCTTGGACGCCAGCGGACCAATATCGCCCAAGCCCAAAACAGCGGTGCCGTTGGTGATCACGGCAACCATGTTGCCACGCGCCGTCAGGGAATGGGCTTCGACCGGCTTGTCGCTGATTTCCATGCAGGCGGCCGCCACGCCGGGTGAATAGGCGAGTGCCAGGTCGCGCTGGTTGGACAGTGGTTTGGTGGCCTTGATCTCCAGCTTTCCAGGCTTCGGGTTGCGGTGATAGTGCAGCGCGTTTTCACGCAACTCGTCAGTTACAATACGTGGCATGGAGGCGTTTCTTCCGGGTTGTTCATGTCCTGGCGGACCCTGTTATGTCGTCAAGCCTATAGCAGCGAAAGGCGACATTCCACAGTATAGATGTCACTCACCTATTAGCGTCATAGGCCGCTGCATTACCGGCCGGACCAGTGCCGGCAACTGTCAGGACACACAAATCATTTTGTATACTGACGGAGCCATACTACTATGCCGCCAGACAACAAGTGCGCTGGGAGGACGCCTTCAATGCCAAGGGGATTTTACGGTGCGATACTGTTCGCTGCGACGCTGATACTGGCGACCACGGCACCGGTATCCAACGATGGCTGGTCCACGGCCGCGGCATGGACAAAGGCCCAGTGGCGCGAAGCCAGGCGCAAATGCAGAAAGGCCTATGGAAAACGCCTGATAAGAACCGCCATCAGGCGGGACGGCGTCATCATCTGCCACTACAACATAGGCAATCCGAAGAACATGACCTGGGACGAGGCAAACAGGATCTGCAAGACAGAATACAAAGAGTACGCGTCTCCAATTGCCATCAAGCGCAATGGCCGGTGGATCTGCAAGTACTGGGAGTAGTCCTGCTCCTTAAGGTCAGGTATTAGTCTTTCGGCAGCGACAGGCGCATGTGCAATTCGCGCAACTGGCGCGGTTCCGCCTCCGACGGTGCTCCCATGAGCAGGTCGGCCGCCTGCTGGTTCATCGGAAACAGGGTGATCTCGCGCAGATTGCGCGTGCCGCACAGCAACATCACCACTCGGTCAACTCCGGCTGCCATGCCGCCATGAGGCGGCGCGCCATACTGGAACGCCCGGTACAGGCCGCCGAAGCGTTCCTCGACGACGTCTTTCGGCAGGCCGGCAATCTCGAATGCCTTGACCATGGTTTCCGGCTTGTGGTTGCGGATGCCGCCCGAGGCGATCTCGAAGCCATTGCAGACGAGGTCATACTGGTATGCCTTGACGGTCAGCGGATCCTGGTTTTCCAGCGCGTCCATTTCGCCCTGGGGCATGGAGAACGGGTTGTGCGAGAAGTCGATCTTCTTTTCTTCCTCGTTGTACTCGTAGAACGGGAAGTCGACGATCCAGGCCAGTTCAAAGCGATCTTCGTCGATCAGCTTCAGCTCTGCCCCGACCCGGTCACGGGCGGCGCCCGCAAAGGCAGCGAACTTTTCCGGCAGTCCGGCAACGAAGAAACAGGCATCGCCGTCTTCAAGCCCCATCTGGGTGCGAACCGCTTCGGTTCGCTCCGGTCCGATGTTCTTGGCCAGCGGCCCGGCACCTTCGAGGTCTTCACCTTCGCCGCGCCAGAATATGTATCCCAGGCCCGGCTGACCCTCACCTTGCGCCCACGAGTTCATGCGATCGCAGAATGCGCGTGAACCGCCGGTCTTTGCCGGAACAGCCCAGATCTCGACCTTGGGATCAGACGCGATCATGCCGGCGAACACCTTGAAGCCGGATCCGGCAAAGTGTTCGGTGACTGCCTGCATTTCAATCGGGTTGCGCAGGTCAGGCTTGTCGGTGCCGTATTTGCGAATGGCATCGGCAAAGGCGATGCGCGGAAACTCCGCTGTCACCGGCTTGCCATCGGCAAAGGCCTCAAAGACGTTGCGCATCACCGGTTCGACGGTGCCGAGCACGTCGTCCTGGGTCACGAAACTCATCTCCAGGTCGAGCTGATAGAACTCGCCGGGCAAGCGGTCAGCGCGCGGGTCTTCGTCGCGGAAGCACGGCGCGATCTGAAAATACTTGTCGAACCCTGACACCATCAGCAGCTGCTTGTACTGCTGCGGGGCCTGCGGCAACGCGTAGAACTTGCCCGGATGGATACGGCTTGGCACCAGGAAGTCGCGGGCGCCTTCGGGCGAGGACGCCGTCAGTATCGGGGTTGAAAACTCGTTGAACCCGGCGCCGGCCATTTCAGCGCGCATTCTGGCGATGATGGCGGAGCGCTTCATGATGTTGGCGTGCAAGGTCTCGCGGCGCAGATCGAGGAAGCGGTACTTCAGACGGATGTCTTCCGGGTAATCAGGCTCGCCGAACACCGGCAACGGCAGTTCCGATGCTTTCGACAAGACCTCAATTTCCTGAGCGAAAACCTCCACTTCGCCGGTTGGCAGATTCGGGTTGATGGTATCGGCCGAGCGCGCCTTGACGTCGCCGTCGACGCGGATCACCCATTCGCCGCGCACTGCCTCGGCAGTCTTGAAGGCAGGCGAGTCCGGGTCAGCCACGACCTGGGTCATGCCGTAGTGGTCGCGCAGGTCGATGAACAGCAATCCGCCGTGGTCGCGCACCCGGTGAACCCAGCCTGAAAGGCGCGCGGTTTCACCTACGTTGGAACTGGAAAGCTGAGCGCAGGAATGGCTGCGATAGGCGTGCATGGGTAACCCTCTTGGCAAACACGGAAGTTGTTCGTTGGAATGCGCGGGAAAAGCGCACGAGGCGGCCTATTTGTCAAGGTTTTGGCTTGAGAACCACGCCGCACAGGAATAGGAAGGTTTGACGCACTGACACTGCACCGCGCGGGCGCACGCCGATGACATTCCTGCTTCCCCTCTCCCCCCTGCTCGCCGCGGCTGGGATTCTGCTCGCCGGCAATGGATTGCAAGGCACGCTGATTGCCCTGCGGTCCGCGCATGAAGGGTTCGACCCCGCCCTGATCGGCCTTATGGGCACCGGATATTATGCCGGCTTCCTGCTGTCCTGCCTGCTCTCCGCCAGACTGATCCGCGCAGTGGGGCATATTCGCGTGTTCGCGGGACTGGCGGCGATTGCAGCTTCCGCCTCGCTGACCATGGTGTTGTGGCTGGATCCGATCGCCTGGATCGGGCTGCGCTTTGTTTCCGGCTTCTGCTTTGCCGGCCTGTTCATGGTCATCGAGAGCTGGCTGAACGCGTCCGTCGATAACGCCCACCGTGCCAGCACGCTGTCGGTTTACCGCATGGTGGACCTGGCCGCAGTCACCGGATCGCAGTTCCTGCTGCCTGTTTTCGGCGCATATGGTTTTGCCATCTTCGCCATCGCGGCGATGATGACTTGCCTGTCTCTGGTGCCGATATCGCTGATGGACAGGACCGCGCCGAAACCGCCCGATGAATTCCGCTTCTCCATTGCCAGCATCTGGGCGGTGTCGCCGCTGGCCTGCTTCGGCTGCATCACCATCGGCATGACCAACTCGACCTTCCGGCTGATGGGGCCGATCTATGCGTCCGACATCGGCTTTGACACCACCGGCGTGGCCACCTTCATGAGCGCCGGCATCATCGGCGGTGCGGTGCTGCAGTTGCCGTTGGGCTGGCTGTCAGACCGGCTCGACCGGCGCTGGGTGCTGATCATTGCCACGCTGGGCGCGGCAGCGTCCGGTTTCCTCTTGTCCTATGCCGCCGGGACATCCCATTCCATGGCTCTGACCGGCATCTTCATGTTCGGCGCCTTTGCGCTGCCACTGTATTCCCTATCGGCAGCCCATGCCAACGACCGTGCCGAACGCGGGCAGTATGTCATCGTGGCCGCCGGTCTGAGCTTCTTCTTTTCACTGGGTGCAATGATCGGACCGTTCGTCGCCGCCCAGGTACTGTCCGTCTTCGGCCCCGACTTCTTCTTCACCTACACCAGCATCGTGCATCTAAGCCTGGTTCTGGTGACACTGTGGCGGATGACTGTGCGCCGGACACCTGACATGAAGGCCAAGAAACGCTATGCAACGCTGCTCAGAACCTCGCCGGTGATGTACCGTCTGGCCCACAAGGCCGCCAACAAAGGCCCGCGCAAGAACAATTGAGCACGTTTTCAACCACAGATTGCGGCGATGCACTTGATCTAGTGGCAACATTCTGGCTTTGTCCCTGGCCATGCAAGTAATCACAACGACCGAAGCTCTCACCCGCCTCTGCCAAACTCTCTCCTCAGACACGTACGTGACTGTGGATACCGAATTCATGCGCGAGCACACGTTCTGGCCGATCCTGTGCCTGATCCAGATTGCGGGCACCAGCGAAGAAGCCATCATCGATCCGATGGCCG
>JBCCVY010000109.1:0-10205 GCA_039194725.1 Pseudomonadota bacterium | reverse complement strand
GGCCGGTTTGTGAGCCTGACCCCGGCGCCTGCCGCACCATGGCCGGTTGCGGCACTCGTCAGGTGACATGGCGGCTCAGCGCGGAATGAAACCAACCGATGGCATCTTCCGCACCGGCTCCTGCCGACAAGGGGCCATGGACATAGGCCGGCGATTCCAGCCCGCGCTGAACCTTTTCGCAAATCCAAATGTCTTCGGTTTGAAAATCCCCGGTTTGCAACGGGTGGATCTTCCAGTTGTCCGACGAAATTATGCCGGTGGAACTGTCATATCCTGGGACGTGGCTACGCTCGTCTTTCGATTGCCACGGTCCCACCCAGTGGCGAACCGTCATGCGACAGCGTCGCGCTGCCGTGGGCTGGATCACCGAAACGGAGATGCCGTATGGTGTCGGCACGATGAGAGTCGCCGGGAACATGTAGTAGACGCCGCCATAACCCGGCCTCGACGCGCTTTCTATGACGCCAATGTTTCCCGCCTCGTCTCTCAGCTTTTTGGGAAGCCGGTGGCGGACGCCGTCTTCGGTGGCATACCAGACCATGTGTTCGCCTGCGGGTTGCCATTCATTCAAGCCGGGCAGCGGACCGCCAAGGGTGTTTTCGTGAAGGTAGGCAAGGTGATAACCGTCAAGCGCGTTTTCGATGAATACCTTCCAGTTGCATTTCAAGTCGTAGGTCAGGGGCGTTGCTTCGCCGATGTCCGCCGCACTCAGATCGTGCGGCCACTCCCTGCCCAGCAGCGGTGCAATCCATGCGTCGAAATCGGCGCTCGTATCCGGATTGGCAAACACCAGATCTTTGAAGACACCTATTGAGGCAGGGAACAGCCCCAGGTTGGCCCGGTCCAGGCCGGGGAAGCACTCAGCCTTGTTGGGAACGCCGCGAAGTGAACCATCGTGGGTATAACTCCAGCGGTGATAAGGGCATGTGATTGTTCCGCCGCAGTTGCCGTTTGCCCCTTCCAGCAGTTCCGCTCCACGGTGCCGGCATACATTGTGCAGCGCCTTCAGCGCTCCCTGCTTGTCACGGACAACGCAGATGGGGGCGTTTCCGCATGTCGCGGTGCGGTAATCGCCGGCCTGCCTGAAATCATGGACCGTGCCGACAAAAGTCCAGGCGTTGGCGAACAGGGTCTTGCTTTCGTGTTCGAGCCATCCGGCATCGATGTAGGCTCGCCTAGCAGGACGATCGGTCATCGGCCGGTCTCCAGTGATTCCAGTAACAGGATCGCGGCATGCTTTGAGGCGGCAACCAGAGCGTCGGTGCCGCGCAGCGGATACAGCGCCTCGACATTGAAGTAGATACCGGTAATTCCGGCGCTGGCCGCGGCAATCTTGGCCGGATCGGTATCGGGAAAGTCTTCTGCAAGCACCTCGTCAAAGCTGGAGATGAAGTCACTGAGCCATACCTGCATTTTGGCTGCCAGGAACGGGTTTTCGGTTGATGCGGCAATCAGTGAATATGAAACCCGGGCAAGTTGCGGATCAGAATATGTCGGGTCGAAGAGCCAGTCTATGGCGATTCTTGATCTGTTTTCGGCCGGCAAGGCGCAAACCATCGCCGCCATGCTGCTGCGGCTTTTTTCCAGGAACCGGTCAACCAGCGCTTCCAGCAGTTTATCCCGGTTGCCGACATTGTGACGTACTAGCGGCCGGGCCAATCCGGCCATTTTGGCCGTTCTGGCCAGTGTGGCGCCTTCGACACCGTAGCGTGCAACGCAGGATTCAAAGGCATCCAGTATCTGGTTTCGACGCTCTTGCTGAATGTTCGGCCGGGCCATTGCGCTCAAAACAATTGATTATCAGTATTGACAAACAATGCAATCAAAGCCATTGATTGTCAACCTTGATAAACTTGGAAATGATCATGGACTGGCTGTTTTCCCCAATCAGTGCCCACTACATCGAATGGCTCGAGAGGTTTGTTGACGACTGGTTTTTCGTCTTCGCTCTCGGCTTTCTGGTGTTCGAGCTGGCCAGATATGCGATCTACAAGAAACTCTCGTGGACCCTGATCGGCGATACGATCACCAACTACGTCACGCTCGCCTTGTTCATCGGACTGACAGTTCTGTTCCTCGGCGCATTTTACGTCACGACCTTCTACTATGCGTTCCAGTTCGCCATTCTAGACATCGAGATAAACTGGCTCACGGTCGCCATTTGCGTGGTGCTGGCGGATCTCGCCTACTATTGGGAGCACCGGTTCATGCACCGGGTGAATCTCGCCTGGGCCACTCATACGGTTCACCACTCGTCGCCGTTCTTCAACATCTCGGTGGCATACCGGTTCGGCCCGATGGACTCGTTCTGGCCGGTCTTCTTCCATATCCCGCTGGTGGTGCTCGGGTTCAATCCGATCGTCGTTCTGTTCGCCGAGGTGATCGTGCAGGTGTACCAGACCATCCTGCATACGGAGAGCGTCAGAAAGCTCCCGCGTCCGGTTGAATGGATCATGAACACGCCATCACACCACCGTGTGCATCACGGCTCGAACCCGAAATACCTGGACAAGAACTATGGTGGCATCTTCATCATCTGGGACCGGATGTTTGGTACGTTCGAGGAAGAGCAGGAGCAGGTGGTTTACGGCCTCGTGAGGCCCATCAACAGCATCAACCCGATAATCGCATTTCTGCACGGGTTCTACCGGCTCGCGAAAGCAGTCTGGGAGATGAAGGGCGTCCGCAACAAGATTGGCGTGATGTTTGGCCCGCCCGGCTGGAAACCGAGACCTTGACCACCCTGTCGAACAAGTCACCTGCAACATGACCGTTTCGTCGCCGTCTAGTCGCGCGGCAGTTTTCGTTCGTCCACCTTCAATGCGTCGGCCAGCCGGGTTTTGGCTGAACCGGGCCTGAGTGGCTTGGGCTGGCTTTCATGCGGCGACCAGCCGGTCAGGTAGATCATTTGGAAAGTGGCGCGGACGCGGTTGTCGGGGTCTGCAAAGGTCTGGTCATAGTGAGCGCAGACCCTTGCCATCAGTCCTGGTGTCACAAGCGAGCGGCGACGCTCAGCCAGTGCATTCGACAGTCCGAGGGTCTTCAAATCCCGCATCAGGGCCAGGGCGGAACCATAGCGGACTTTCAACCGGTCCGTGTCGACCACCGGCAGCGCGAAACCGGCCCGCTGCAACAGGCCGCCGGCGTCACGAATATCGCAGAACGGCGCCACGCGGGGCGAGGCCCCACCGGTCACGGCAGTTTCCGCCTGCAACCAGCTGGCCCGCAGTTCATGCAGGCTTTCACCGCCCAGCATCGCGGCCAGCAGCACACCGTCCGGTTTCAGGGCCTGGCGCAACCGGGTGAGGCTGCCAGGCAGGTCGTTTGCCCATTCCAGGCCGGGGCAGACGAAGATGCAGTCAAAGGCCTCTGCCGGCAGGTCGGGCTGGTTCAGGATCATCCGGTTTGCGGACAGCGCGGAAATACCGGTGATGTCGCCGTTGTCGCCCAGCCGCGGCCTGATTGCGTCGGTTATCCGAGACGCATCATGACTGATGATGGCAACGCGGGAAAACGAGCGCGAAATGCTCTCAAACCGGTCAATCAGTTCTGTTGCGGCAACCTCGTCGAGAAAGCCGGGCAGTTTGCCTTTTGCCGCCGCCCGGGTCAGATTGCGGTGCAGGGCGGCCTGGTCAAACAGGTCCGGTATGGCGGAAGCCGGATTGGTCATGGGCCCAGATAAGTCGAGCGGCACAGTTTGCGCAAGTCCGCAAATTGGCATGAACCCGGTAGCGTGGCGTTGGCCATGCACCGATCTTTTAGGACAGTCGCAATCGTCATGCAAAGTGCAGTTGCTCATATCGCGCGGGCCGGCAGGCGGATTGCCGGTGATGTGCTGAATCTGGTGTTGCCGGTGACCTGTCCGGTGTGCGAGCGCCCGGTGGCGGGCGCAGGCGGGCTTTGCGACGGCTGTTGGGCCGGCCTGGACATCATAGCTGAACCTGTCTGTGACGCTTATGGAACACCGCTTGTATTCGATGAAGGCAAGGGAGCAGTGTCCGCGCGGGCCATTTCCAGCCCGCCGGCGTGGGACAGGGCGCGTGGCGCGGTCATGTTCAATGACCGCTCGCAACATCTCGTCCACGCCCTGAAATACCGTGACCGGCACGAGGTGCTTGATGCAATGGCCGGCATGATGGTTCATGCAGGCCACGACATCATTTCAGGGGCTGAGGTGATTGCACCGGTGCCGCTGCATCGCTGGCGCCTGTGGTCCCGGCGTTGCAACCAGGCAGCCCTGCTTGCCGGCGGTGTTGGCGTTGCAACCGGTATCCCTGTGCACACCGGTCTGGTCGGCAGGGTGCGCAACACCCGCTCCCAGGTGGGGCTTGGCGAAGACCAGCGCAGCCGCAATGTGAAGGGAGCGTTTTCGGTTCCCGACGCCCAGGTGTCGAACATTATGGGCCGGAACATACTGCTGGTTGACGACGTGCTGACGTCAGGCGCCACCGCCAATGAGTGTGCAAGAATGCTCAAGCTGGCCGGCGCCGTTCACGTCGATGTGCTCGTTTTCGCGCTTGTCAGTCATACCGGTTGATAGCATATCTAGTGTTTGGCCCCTGGGGCAGGCCGGATTGAGCGCAACACGACTGGAAATGACTGACATGAAGCCGGTGACAATCTACTCAAGCATGATGTGCGGGTACTGCAGCGCTGCGAAGAAACTGCTGTCGCGCAAGGGTGTAGCATATGACGAGATTGACGTGACCTTTGCGCCGGGCAAGCGCGCCGACATGACCAAACGGGCGGGCGGCAGGCGATCCGTGCCGCAGATTTTCATCGGTGAGGATCACGTTGGCGGTTGCGATGAGCTGCATGCCCTCGAGCAGGCTGGAAAGCTCGACTCGATGCTGAAGGACTGACGTTTACCAGAGTGTGGCAACGTGGCTTCGAATTCGTGGGCAAAATTGCTATAATCGACCGATATTGATCCGATTGAGCCACTGTTCCGGGATCCTGACGTTTATGAAAGAGCCAATGGACAAAACGTTTACTGCCGCGTGCATTCAAATGTGTTCAGGCCGCGATCTGCAGGCCAATATGGATGCAGTCGGTGACTTGGTGCGGCAGGCTGCGGGTGATGGCGCGGACCTGATCATGACCCCGGAGATGACCAACATTATCGACAGTCCCCGCGCGGCGGTTGCGGCAAAGGTCGAGCCGGAAGAAAACTGCATCGCCGTTGCCGGATTTGCCAGGTTGGCGGTCGAGACCGGCAAGCATGTGCTGGCGGGATCTTTGGGTGTGCAAGCCGGCGGCGGCAAGCTGGCCAACAGGTCCATGCTGTTCGGCCCGGACGGGACGGTAATGGCCCGGTACGACAAGGCTCACATGTTTGATGTCGATCTGCCGAACGGCGAGACCTACCGGGAATCATCGACGTTTGCAGCCGGCGACAAGGCGGTGTTTGCAGACCTGCCGTGGGGCAGGCTGGGCCTGACCATCTGCTATGACGTACGGTTCGCATACCAATACCGGATGCTGGCCCAGCGCCGCTGCAGCTTCATTTCCGTACCGGCCGCGTTCACGGTGCCGACCGGAACCGCCCACTGGCACGTGCTGCTGCGCGCCAGGGCAATTGAAACCGGATGTTTCGTGTTTGCGCCGGCCCAGTCGGGCTCACATGAGGAGGGCCGCAAGACGTTTGGCCACAGTCTCATTGTCTCGCCTTGGGGTGAGGTGCTGGCCGATGCCGGTACGGTGACTTCCGGCATTGTCATGGCCGAGATTGATCCGGCAAAAGTCGACCGGGCTCGCGGCCGCGTGCCCGCGCTGATGCACGACAAGGTTTTGAGCATCGCCGATGACGTTTCACAGGCGGCGGCAGAATGATCCGCTACGACCTATTGTGTGAGGCGGAACACCGGTTTGACGGCTGGTTCGACAGCAGCGATGGTTTCGATGACCAGGTTGCGCGCAAGCTGGTGCAATGCCCGGTGTGCGGTTCGCACAAGGTGACGAAGGCGCTGATGACGCCGGGAGTGCCGGCCAAAGGCAACCGGGCTGACGAACCGGTTCCGGCCCTGCATGCACCGCTTGACCCCAAGGCCAGGGCAATGGCCGAAATGGTGCGCAAACTGCGCTCGCATGTCGAGGAGAATGCGGATTATGTCGGCGACAAGTTCGCTGAATCGGCCCGGCGCATTCACTATGGCGAAGAAGAACAACGCGGCATTTACGGCGAGGCCACAATCGATGAGGCGCGCGAGCTGCACGATGAAGGCGTGGAGGTGCTGCCGCTTCCCAAATTGCCGGAAGACCGAAACTAGAATGCTCTCGCTGCGGGCCTATTTGTGTTCAGCTGCCGGTTTCTGCGCCACGATCATGTAATTCACGTCCGTGTCGGCGGCTTTGCGCCAGATCCCCGAGATCGGCGAGTAGGTAACGCCGACAGTTTCCAGGGCCGGGCAGTTGCCGGCTGCCAACCAGCCATGCAGTTCGGCGGGTGTGATAAATTTTTCCCATTGATGGGTGCCTTTCGGCAGCCAGCCGAGCACGTATTCTGCCCCGAGGATGGCGAGGCCAAATGCCTTGAGGGTGCGGTTCAGGGTGGCCACGAACATGATGCCGCCCGGGTTGAGCATGGAGGCGCATGTCGCGGTGAAGGCGGCCGGATCGTTGACGTGCTCGATCACTTCCATGTTCAGGATAACGTCAAAGCGGGCGCCTTCCGCTGCAAGTTGCTCGGCTGTTGAGGCCCGATAATCGATATCCAGGCCCTGTTCTCTGGCATGCACCGATGCAGTCTTGATGTTTTTTTCCGACGGGTCGACTGCCGTTACCTCAGCCCCAAGGCGAGCCATGGGTTCAGACAAAAGCCCGCCGCCGCAGCCGATGTCGAGGAACTTCAGGCCGGCAAAAGGCGTCCGCTGGTGCGGGTCGATGCGCAGCCTGGCTGTGACCTGTTCGCGTATGTAGTCAAGGCGAACCGGGTTGAACTTGTGCAGTACCGCAAACTTGCCCTCGGGGTTCCACCATTCGGCGGCCATGGCCGAAAAGCGTTCTACTTCGGCACTGTCTACGGATGTCGCCGGCTTGTTTTCTGCGGTTTTCAAGTCGGTCATTGAAATTCCGATGATCTATCAAGTTGTGGTCATGTTACTTGCACAAAACGTCAATATTGCACAATGGCAGTGTTTGCGAGTATGTGTTTCTCACGTCAGGTGGCGACTACCAACCAATCGATGGTCGAATGGCTGCTGTACCGGTTTATACGCAACCGGGTCAGAGTGGATTTGTTTTGAAAAGGCAGGGTGATCTTGGGCCGGCTTGTACTGAAATTTGGTGGAACCTCGGTTGCCGACATTGAGCGCATCCGCAACGTTGCCTGCCATGTTGCGCGTGAAGTTGCCGCCGGACATGAAGTTGCCGTCGTTGTATCGGCGATGTCTGGAACCACCGACCAGCTGGTGGGCTGGGTCAATGAAGCTGCCGCCAGTGGCGGCGCCAACGCCATTTCCATTGACATGAAAGAGCATGATGCGGTCGTCGCATCCGGTGAACAGATTACCGCAGGACTGCTGGCCATCGTGCTTCAGTCAATGGGGCTGAAGGCGCGCTCCTGGGCCGGATGGCAAGTGCCGATGCTGACCAGTGACGCACATGGTTCGGCGCGCATTCTCGAGGCTGACTGCAGCGACATGATTACCGCGCTGGCCAACGGTGAGGTTGCCGTGATGGCCGGATTCCAGGGCGTATCTTCAAACGGTCGCATCACCACGTTGGGCCGGGGCGGTTCTGACACCAGCGCCGTGGCTCTGGCTGCGGCACTGAAGGCGAAATGTGATATCTACACGGACGTGGACGGGGTCTACACCACGGACCCGCGTATCGAGCCCAAGGCGCGCAAGGTGGACCGCATCTCCTATGAAGAGATGCTTGAGCTGGCCTCGCAGGGCGCCAAGGTGCTGCAAACCCGGTCGGTTGAACTCGCCATGGTGTACAAGGTGCCGCTGCAGGTACGATCCAGTTTTGAAAGCCCGGAGTCGGAAAACCAGAACCACGAAGACGGTACAGGGCCGGGCACTCTAGTTTGCGATGAGGAGGACATGGTGGAACAACAGGTCGTCAGTGGAATTGCCTACTCACGTGACGAGGCCAAGGTGTCGATACGCCGGGTCAAGGACAAGCCAGGGGTTTCTGCAGCGGTGTTCGGCCCTCTCGCGGAGGCCGGGGTCAGCGTCGACATGATCGTGCAGAACGTATCGGCTGATGGCGATACTGCAAACATTACCTTTACCGTCGCCAACAAGGATGTCGAACGGGCAATGGAGGTGATTGAAGCCGCCAAGCAGGATATCGGTTTCCTGGAGCTTGAAGCGTCCAAGGGCGTGGCCAAGGTGTCGGTCATCGGCATCGGCATGCGAAGCCATGCGGGCGTTGCCTCGGTCATGTTCAAGACGCTTGCCGACAAGGGCATCAATATTCAGGCGATTACCACATCCGAGATCAAGATTTCCGTCCTGATCGATGAGGACTATACTGAACTTGCCGTCCGGATTCTGCACGAAGCCTACGGCATGGAAGCAGCGTGAAGCCGCTGCTAGGGGATTGAGTATGACAACGAACTGGCGAAAATGTCTGAAAGGTGAGACCGCGCGCTAATGGTACTTCCTGTCCAGGGCCCGCGAGTTTTGCTCAGACGCATGCGCGAGGTCATGGCACGACCGGAAGCGGCGCAGGCAAGACTCGACAAGATTGTTTCGCTCATCGCGGCCAACATGGTGGCCGAGGTATGCTCGATCTATGTCATACGCCCCGGCAACAATGACCTGGAGCTGTTTGCGTCCGAAGGCCTGAAGGCGAGCGCTGTTCACCAGTCGACCCTGCAGGCAGGTGAAGGCCTTGTCGGCTTCATTGCCCACCAGGCCAAACCACTGTCCCTGTCCGACGCCCAGGCCCACCCGGCCTTCAAGTATCTTCCCGAGACTGGCGAAGAGATCTACTCCTCGTTTCTCGGCGTGCCGATCATGCGGCACGGCGTGGTTTCAGGTGTCCTGGTGGTGCAGAACCAGGTCAAACGCAGCTATGCCGAGGAAGAAGAAGAGGCCCTGCAGACCGTGGCCATGGTGCTGGCGGAGGTCATTGCCACGCCGGACGTGCAGTCGCAACTGGAAGCGGCAGGCAACGGCTCTCAGCTTACCGGATCATATCATATCACCGGCGAGGGCCTGGTCGACGGCGTGGCGCTTGGCCACGTGGTGCTGCATGAGCCGCGGGTGATCGTGACCCGGTTCATTGCCGAAGATGTCGAGGAAGAACGCAGCAGGCTGGATGTTGCCATCAACCAGCTGCAGGCGCAGGTCGACCAGCTTGCTGACCGGCGGCCCGGCCAGTTCAGCAGTGATTTCGAAGATGTGCTGGAAACGGTGCGGATGTTTGCCCGCGATAGGGGCTGGTTGCGCAAGCTGCGCGAGGCGGTTGCCACCGGCCTGACAGCGGAGGCGGCGGTTGAAAGGGTGCAGTCGGACACGCGGGCCCGCATGGCGCGCCAGTCTGATCCGTATTTGCGCGAGCGTCTGCATGACCTCGATGACATAGCCAATCGCCTGCTGCGCATCCTGACCGGGGCCGAGGAAAAGGCCTCGCGGACAGAGCTGCCGAAGGACTCCATTGTTCTGGCCCGGACCATGGGACCGGCGGAACTGCTGGATTACGACCCGTCCCGGCTGCGCGGTCTGGTGCTGGAGGCAGCCGGTTCAACCTCTCACGTGGCCATCGTGGCGCGCGCGCTTGGCGTGACAGCTGTCGGATCGGCGCGCTCGGTGTCGGACCTGGCCGAGGACGGCCAGGAGATCATTATTGACGGCAGTTCGGGAGACGTGCATGTGCGGCCGTCCCAGGACGTGCAACAGGTCTACACGGAAAAGGTCCGGCTGTATGCCAAGCGCCAGGCGCAGTATGCCAAGATGCGCGACAAGCCTGCGGTGACCTTGGACGGGCACCGGATCGACCTGTCGATCAATGCCGGGCTGAGCGTCGACCTGCCGCATCTGGAGGCGGCCGGCGCGCAGGGCATTGGCCTGTTCCGCACCGAGCTTCAGTTTATGCTGTCACGCCATTTTCCGAGGTTTGGCGAACAGAAACGCTTCTACCGCACCATCCTCGATGGCGCCGGCGACCGTCCGGTTGTGTTCCGGACACTGGATATCGGGTCGGACAAGGTGCTGCCGTACCTGACATCGGTCAAGGAGGAAAATCCGGCG